>JAADHA010000208.1 GCA_013152105.1 Oligoflexia bacterium
TGGACTCCAGCACCAGCTTGCCGATGACCGTCAGGGGCACCGCGATCAGCATGCCGCCCGGCCCCCACACATAGCCCCAGAAGAACAGCGACACGACCACCACGAAGGGCGACAGTCCCAGGCGTCGCCCCATGATCCGCGGTTCGAGCAGGCTGCCGATGGCAACGTGGACAACCACGTAGCCAAGGGCGATCACGGCAGCGGTGCCGGGTCCCAGCTCCACCAGCGCCAGCGCGACCGGTGGGACCGCGGCGATGAAGGCCCCGAAGGCTGGGATGAAGTTGAACACAAAGGCGATGAGCCCCCACAAGACCGCGAATTCCAGCCCGAATCCCGCCGTCCAGGCACCCAGCAGGACGCCCATCAGCATGCTCATCACCGTCTTGATCGCCAGGTAGCGCTGGACCCGCTCACCGACCGCGTTCACCCATCCACCTTCACGGCCAAAGGCGACCTCGATCTTTCGCCCCAGCTCGGTCGCTTCGAGCAGCACGATTGCCGTGGTCACCACGATGATGATCACATTGGACAGCAAGCCAAGGATCGCGCCCGCGGTGGTGCGGACGGCCTGAATAATGCTGGCCGGATCCAACAGGCTCTCCAATTCCGCCATTCGTCCCAGTCCCCGCCCGCTGAGCCACTCGTGGACCGCGCTGATCTCGGCATCCAGGGGCTCTTGGTACTTTGGCATGGACGCCGTGAAGTTGGCGACCGAGTCGGTCACCACGGCGGTGCTGGCGACCATGGTGGCGGCGACCAGCAGCATGGCGAACAGGATCGAGATCCCCCGTGGGCAGCCCACGCGGTTGAGCCAAGACACCAGGGGCCACACAAGGATCGCGATGAAGAGACTGAACAGCACTGGCAGCGCGATATCGCCCGCGTCCTTGAGCCCGGCGACGACGACCACGACACAGGCCGCCGAGGCCAGGAACAGGAAAGGACGCGGGATCGCGGCAGGGTCGTAGGACATCGGGAGCTTCCGCAGTGAGCGAAGCATCTACCGCGTCCGGCCTGCCGCTGTCATGCGGGGCGCTGCGCGAAGGGGTCAGCGCCGGGCTGGTCGAGGGCCGATCAGGCTTCGGGAGTCGGAGCACTCGCAGATCCAGCCTGCGTGGCGATCTGCTTGCGCACCTGGTCCATATCGACCGCCCGGATCTTGCCGATCAGGTCGGTGAAGGCGGCAGGTTGAAGCGCGCCGGCCTGCTGGAAGACGCCGACCTGCTCGCGGAAGACCATCAAGGTCGGGATGGAGCGGATCCCGAAGTGGGTCGCCAGTGCCTGCTCGGCTTCGGTGTCGACCTTGGCGAAGACAATGTCGCTGTGTTCTTCGCTGGCGGCTTCGAAGGTTGGAGCGAAGGCGCGGCAGGGACCGCACCACGACGCCCAGAAGTCGATGATGACGATGTCGTTGTTGGTGATGGTCTGCTCAAAGTTGTCGGCGGTGAGATGCACGGTGGCCACAGAGGCTCCCTGTGTCTGGGGTTGGGCGGGGCCAAGGCACCCGCGAGGAAGTACAGGCGGTCTACTTGTGCACGCTTCTGGGTGAGAGCAAGGCCCGGCCACACGACCCGATCGGGGTTAAGCCCAGACCATGAGCACCCTCGTCTCGGTCAGACCTCCACTGCACCGCTTTGGGCTGGTCTTCCTGGTCTGCCCCATCTCGGTCAACCAGGACCAGACGATCGAGCTGGTCAAGCTGGCCGCGCGGGCGTGGTTCGACGATCAAGACGTCGTGCTCTTCGAGTGGGAAGGTCTCAGCGGCGAGCTACGCAGCGTCGGTGGGATCACCAACCTCGGACCCTTCATCGGTCAGCAATTCGAGGCCCAGGTCGAGGGCACCAGTGGCACGGGGCTCGTTCGCTTCCTGGTGACCGAAGCCCAACTCCAGGCCGCCTGGCTGCCGCCGGCCGAGGCCTGATCCCCGGCGGACCCCGTGGCGCTCACACACACCAGGCCCTGGCAATTCCCGCTCGACACCCCTCAGCCGCCCAATTCCCCCACCGACCAGGACAGCGTCGCGGCGATGGCGTCGTGGTCCGACAGTGCCACGCCCTGATCATCTACAAACTGAGCCTGGACACTCCAATCGTCCACGGTCACGACAACACCACCGCCATCTCGCACCAGGATCCGGTCGATCCGGTCGGGTTCGGCGCAGCCCACCTCGGTGCAGGCATTTCGTAGACCTGCAGCATCCAACTGCTCGATGAGCGGGGTGTCTTGAGGGTCATCGCCGCTGAGATTGGTGTCACCCAGGAAAACCACTGGCCGATCCGCCGAGTTGTCGTCCATCGCGGCCAGCAATTCGATGACTTGGGCCTGACGAGCGGCCGCGTCATCCTCTCCGCCGCCAGCGTCGAGGTGTGTCACGTACACATCGATCTCGGCCTGCCCAAGATCCAGCCGGGTGAGTTGGAAGCCCTTGCTGGCCAGGCAGTCGCTGGAGCTGTCCAGAACACCATTGCACTGGGTATAGTGTTGCTGAATCAGCAAGGTCTCTGTTCCGGGTCCCAGGGTCGTCAGGCCCGCACCGTAGAAGCGGGTGTCGTCCAGCACCTGGTCGAACCACTCGACCACGGGTTGAACAGCGTTCTGGGTCAAGGTCTCGTGGTTGTCGGCCTGCCAGTCCTCTTGCAGACCAAGCAGATCGTAGTCGGTCAACAGGGGAGCGATCTGCGTCATCCGGGCCGGCGTGTCATCACCCGTGATGCCCGGGGGAAGACCATGCACATTGTAGGTCAGGGTGCGCAGGCTCCCAGAGCTGGCAGCTTGGGGGACGGGCGTGCACGCGGAGCACAAGACGACAGACAGGAAGAGCGCGAGGGTCATCAAGCAAGCATAGCGCCATGACGATAGCAGGGCTCCCCTTCCCGATCATCTCTGGACACTCCCGGAGCTCTCCGTGCTGACCCCGCTGCTGATGCTCACCCTCTCCTGCCCTGCTCTGTTGGGGGTGGCCCACGCAGACGAGGGCATGTGGCTGCCCGAACAGCTCCCCGAGCAGGCCCAGCGCCTGGACGAACTGGGCCTGGAGATCCCGGTCGAGCAGCTCGCCGATCCGCTTGGAGAACCGCTGGGGGCCATTGTGTCCCTGGGCTTCTGCTCGGCCAGTTTCGTGAGCCCGCAGGGCTTGATCCTCACGAATCACCACTGCGTAGAGGGCTACCTGCAGATGAACTCCTCGGCCGATGCCGACCGCTCCCGCGATGGCTACTTGGCCGGTTCGCAGGCCGAGGAGCTGCCCGCTGGACCCAGCGCGCGTCTGACCGTGGTCGAGGCGATGACCGATGTGACGGACCAGATCCTGGCACGGGTCGGAAAGAGGACCAGTGACCGGCAGCGGCAAGCCAGAATCGAGGCCGCAAAAAAAGCGCTGGTCGCCACCTGCGAAGAACCCGCGGGTCGTCGATGCCGGGTCGCGGGCTACTATGGTGGCGCCAGCTATCGCCTGATCCAGGCTCGTGAATTGCGTGATCTGCGGATCGTCTACGCCCCGCCCCAGAGCATCGGCAGCTACGGCGCCGAGATCGACAACTGGATGTGGCCGCGCCACAGCGGCGACTTCGCGATGCTGCGGGCCTACGTCGGACCAGACGGAGATGCTGCGGACTACGCAAAGAACAATGTTCCATACCGGCCGCCTCACTACCTCAGCCTGGACCCGAGCGGTGCCCAGGACGGCGAGCTGGCCATGGTCGCGGGCTTTCCAGGACACACCAATCGCTACGCCATGGCCAGCGCCTTGCGCTTCAGTCGCGACACCGCCTACCCGTGGTCCATCGACCGTGCTGACGAGGTTCTCGCCATGCTGGCCGACGAGAGCGCCAAGGACCCCGAGGCCGCCGCTCGCCTGGCCGCGCCCATCGGCTGGATCGGCAACGGGCGCAAGTACCGCCAGGGCATGCTGGACAACTTCGAGGCATCCGATGTGGTCGAGCGGGTCGAGGCCCGCGAACAGGCCTTCCGAGACTGGGTGGCGGCCGACAAGAAGCGCCAGCGAAGCGTCGCACCGGTCCTCGACGAGCTGGACGCCCTGGCCACCGATCGCCGCGCGACATGGAAGACCGACGATCTGTTCTACCGCCTGGTCCGCTACACAGACCTGCTCCGCGTCGCGACCACCGCCCTGCGACTGGCCGATGAAGGCCAGAAGCCCGACGCTGACCGTGAGCCGGGCTTTCAAGAGCGTGACAGAGACCGCATCGCGGCCCGCTTTGCCAGTCTGGAGCGCTCCCTCTGGCTGCCCTTGGACCGTCGCACCCTGACCCGCACCTTGACCCTGATCGAGGATCTGCCGGCCGACCAAGGCATCACCCCGGTCGATGAATTCCTGGCCGATCACGGCGGCGTGGATGGCGCTGTGGCCGCCCTCTTCGCGGACACCAGCCTGGCCGACACCGACACTCGCCTGGGGCTGCTCGAACAGGACCCCGCGACGCTGCGGGCCAGCGCCAATCCCTGGCTGCAATTCGCGGCCAGCCTGGAGTCCTGGCAGGCCCCACGCCGCGCGCGAGACAAGGCCCGAGCAGGGGCCAGCCTGCGCCTGATGCCGCGCTACATGGAGGCCCTGATCCAGGCCCGGTCCCGCCCGGTCTACCCCGACGCCAACGGCAGCCTGCGGGTCACGTTCGGCCAAGTCCAGGGCTACAGCCCCCGCGACGGTGTCTGGAACCTGCCCCACACCACCGTCGCGGGCGTGGTGGCCAAGGCATCCGACGCCCCCTTCGACGCGCCACCCCGACTGTTGAAGGCGGCGGCTGACGCCCCGGACAGCCGCTGGGCCGACCCTGAACTCCACGATGTCCCCGTCGACTTCCTGACTACCCTGGACACAACCGGTGGGAACTCGGGTTCCGCCACCCTCAACGCCAAGGGACAGCTCATCGGCCTCATCTTCGACGGAAACTATGAAGCCATGAGCGCCGACTGGCTCTTCGACCCGGCCCTGACCCGCAGCATCCACGTCGACATCCGCTATCTCTTGTGGATGCTCGAGGACGTCGAGCACGCGGACTGGCTGGTCGAGGAGCTGGGCCAGGCGCCGCGATAGGAACACCCGACCCTTCACTCCAACGCTGGAGCCTGCCGTGTTTCCCCCCATCGACCGCCTCGTCGATCAACCGGTAGAGGTGCGTAGTGCCGTGGTCGCTGTCCTGTGCTGGGTGATGGGAGCGGATGGCGAACTGCGACCAGAAGAGCGCACCGCCGTGGCCGACACCGCCCGCCGCCTGTCGATCCCGGTCCCAAGCGCGTCCCAGGTACCCTCCTGGAGCGAATCCTGGCCTCCCCTGCTCACGCCGGTGGGATGCTCCGTGCTCTTGCTGGCGGCGCTGCTCGCCACCGCTGACGGCGAGCTGGCCCCGCCCGAAGAACAGTGTTTGGCCCTGCTGGCCGATGCCCTCGGCCTGGCCCCGACCGTGCCCGCGACCATGACCGCCTGGGCTCAGCAAGGTCATCGCTGGATGCGCCAGGGAGTGGCGCTCTGTTCATGACAGCCGTCTCTCCCCTTGGGCTCGCTCCAGCCGCTGGATCCCTGCAAGCCCAGGGCAGCGCCAAGAGCACGGCCTTCCGCTTGGGTCGACTCCAGCCTGGCGATGAGGATAGGAGGCGCGGCCTGGAGCCGAGATGACCACATTCCTGACGCTGCTCGCCCTGTCCCTCGCCTGCACCCACGCGCCGCCCGCAGCGACTCCTGCAGCAACTCCCGCGGCAACTCCCGCAGCAGCGCCCGCAGCAGCGCCCGCGGCAACTCCGCCCGCATGGCCCCAGGTCCCCGGACCAGGCTGGTCCCCCGCCGCGGGCAAGGACGCCACGGCCCTGCTCGACGAACACGAGAAGCACCTGACCGACCTGCGTCAGCTCACCTTTGGCGGCGACAACGCTGAAGCCTACTGGTCTCTCGACGGCCACAAGGTCATCTTCCAGACGCCGCCCAGCCCCGATCTCTGCGACCAGGAGTGGATCCTGGACCTGGACACGGGTGAGCGAAGCCTGTTCTCCTCGGGCAAGGGCCGGACAAGCTGTGGCTACTACGACTGGTCAGGCAGCAACAAGCTGATCTATGCCACGACCGAAGCCACCTCCGACCAGTGTCCGCCTCGGCCCGATATGAGCCACGGCTACACTTGGGCGATCTACGACAGCTACGATCTGGTCTGGCAGGCGCCCGGCCAGGCCCCGCAGCCTTTTCTTCCCTCTCCTGGCTACGACGCCGAAGCCACCGGCTGTTTCGTGGACGGCACCATCGTCTTCACCTCGGTCCGCGATGGCGACCTGGAGCTGTATACGGTCAAGCCCGACGGGTCGGACCTGACTCGGATGACCCACACGCCCGGCTACGACGGCGGCGCGTTCTTTACCCAGGACTGCAGCCGCATCGTCTGGCGGGCGTCCCGACCCCAGGGCGAACAGCTCACCGACTACCAGTCGCTGTTGAAGCAGGCCCTGGTTCGACCGACCTCGCTCGAGATCTACGTCATGGACCGCGATGGCAGCAACGTCAAGCAGCTCACCCAGAATGGCGCGGCCAACTTCGGGCCCTACCCCATGCCGAACGGGGATGGTGCCATCTACGCCAGCAATGTGGGCGGATCGGTGCGGGAATTCGACCTCTGGGCGATAGACTTCGATGGCGACCAGCCCCAGCAGATCACCTACACCACGGGCTTTGACGGCTTCCCGATGTTCTCACCCGATGGCCAGTGGCTGATCTTCGCCAGCAACCGCGGCGGAGACGGGCGCGAGACCAACCTGTTCATCGCCCGGTGGGTGGACTGATCGGTCTCTCAAGCGCCTGCTGCTGAAGCGCCTGGTCAGGTCCCCGGCGCCCAACGAAAGCCCGGCGGCCCGTCGATCCCGCGTTCGCGCCGGATGAAGCCCAGAAACGGGTTGCGCGACAGTTCATGTGACAGGGTCGTCATGGGCCCGTGACCACTCCAGACCCGCAGGTGACCCGGCAGCTTCGTCAAGCGGCGCAGACTGTCG
>JAADHA010000193.1 GCA_013152105.1 Oligoflexia bacterium
CCGGTGCTTGCTCGACCGGTGCTTGCTCGGCCGGTGCTTGCTCGATCACTGTCTCGGTGCCCGGTTCTGTCGCGGTGCCCGGTTCTTCGGGCATCCCTGGTGGGACCGAGTCCGTGCGGAGCTGGCTGCGGTCGACGGGTTCGCCGCGGAAGCGCTTGCCCCCACCCTCGCCATGTCCGGTCACGAGCGCCACTGAGATCGTGGGCACGACCGTCCAGACCTTCATGCTGGGGCGGCGCCAGGTCGCGGCGGTCGACGCTGCGGTACCGGCAGCCAGGCGCCAGTGCTTGGTCTGCCAGGCGACACCAGCGGTCAGGCCACGAGGCAGGAAGAGGCGCATGCTGATCCCGCCGTACCAGCCCAGATCACCGCCGGCGATGTCGACCTTGAAACCCCGTTCATAGGTGACGGACTGGCTGTCGATGCTGGTGCCCAGCAGCAGGTTGTCGAGCGGCAGGGTCCAGACCAGTTGGGTCTGACCAATCAGGCGCAGGCCGGTCGTCAGGGGGTGGACGCGGACCATGGGCAGGTCGTAGTTGAGCCACATGCCGGTGTCGTCGGACAGGAACTCGATGCGGTCCAGGCGGAAGGTCTCGGCCTTGGCGGGCGCGCTGAGGGCCGTGGCGGCCAACAGGGCCCCGGTCAGGAGTGCGGGGATCACGGTGCGGGCTCGGGGTATGCGGTGATGACGGCGTCGACGGGCCAGCGCTGGATGGCGCCCAGGGCGGCGCTGGAGTCCACGCCCCAGACCTGGACAGCCAGGTCGTTGGCCTGCAGCTTGCGGACCATCTCGCGGCTGAGGATGCTGTGTGGCAGGGCGATACCGTCGGAGTTCGCGGCCCGGGCCTGGCCCACGAGGTCGGTCAGGCCGACGGTCTGCGCCAGGTCACTGGCGACGAGCGTCCCGAGGCTGAACCCGTCGGGTGTGGGCTGGGGCCAGACCAGCGAGGTCTGGACTTCCCCCGGTCGACCGATGGACGCGGCGTAGGTGTCGATTGCCTCGATCATGGCTTGGCTCGGGGCCGAAATGAACCAGGTGGGCGGGTCTGGCTGGTTGTTGAACCACCGATCCAGGATGGCCTGGGCGATCACGTCGGGCTCGGGCGTGTTGCCCGGGTCGTAGATCACGTTGAGCTGGATGGCGTAGCCGGGGTTGTCCACGAAGTCGCTTCGTCGAAGGGCATGATCCCGTCGGCCAGGGTCTGGACATCGGGGTAGTCCGGGTCGGCCAGGCCGCCGCAGCGGTACAGATCCTGCAGATCTTCAAAGGTGTTGTCCATGATGCGGACTTCTTGGGGTGCGAGCACACCGGCCCCGGTGTTGGGGTCGTAGTCGACGCCCGTACAGATCTGGTCGGACAGCCAGGGACCGCGGTGCAGCACGGGCACACCGTCGCCGGTGACCGCGACGTCGATCTCGATGCCGTCGTAGGGCTGCAGCAGGGCGTTGCTGAGGGCGTGGCGCGAGTTCTCGGGCCAGTAGCCAGCGCCGCCGCGGAAGGCGTAGACCAGCGGGTTGGCGCCGGCACTAATGAAGCCGCAGCCACCCATGGTGGCGGCGAGGGGCAGCACCCACAGCAGGGACCGAGCGGGTCGTCTTGGGGGAGACATGAGGGCTCCTTGAGCGAGATCGCAGCCTATCGCCTCGCGGCCGCTCGTGAGCGCTTCGTGGGCGAGACCGCGGCAGGTCCGCCGCTCCTCAGCTAAGCTATGGGTGAGGAGAGGAGGTGTTCGTGTCGCGCGCCGATCAGGCTGCTGCTCAGACTGATGAGTGCTTGTTACCGGCGCCCGACCGCGCCGCCGAGGACGCCTGCGTCGCGGCCTGGGCTGACTCGGACGATGTCGACGGCCTGGTCGCGCTCGTCACCGCCTGCATTGCTGCCCACCGGCCGCAGCTTGCCGCACGCCTGGTCGGCCTGCTCGACGACCGGGTCGAGATCCCCTCCGGCTCGCCCCTGGCGCGTGCCCAGGCCGCCGCTCGGATGCTGCTCCTCGCCCCTGGCGATGCCGTGGTGGCGCTGTCCGAGGACCTCGCGGAAGCCTGGATCTGTGTGCGTCGAGGGCGCATGAAGCGTCTCAAGGCGCGGATCCGGGAGCGCGCCCAGGGTGGGTCCGGCGTCTTCCTGGACCAGCGCTCTCCAACTCGTCGCAAGCCCCGCTTGACGGGGCGCTTTCGGAGGGGCTGATGCGCTGGCGCACCGCACTCGTCTGGCTTGGCTGCCTTGTCCTGCTCGCTGGCGCGGCCCTTCCCAGCGCGGCCGCCCAGACCCCATCTTCCAGCTCTCTGGAGCGGTCCGTGATGCACCTCCAATCGACCGCCTTTGGGCCGGGGGACGAGATCCCCGCCGAGCACACCTGCCAGGGCGCCAACATCAGCCCGCCCCTCGCCTGGTCCGACCTGCCCGCCGGCACCAAGAGCCTGGTGCTGATCATCGACGATCCCGACGCCCCCGATCCGGCCGCACCCAAGATGACCTGGGTCCACTGGGTGCTCTACGACATCCCGCCCGACACCACCAGCCTGGCCCAGGCCGTCAGCACCTTGCCCCCTGGCACCCGGCAGGGCACCAACTCCTGGGGGCGTACCGGCTACGGCGGTCCCTGCCCGCCCATCGGTCGACACCGCTACTTCCACAAGCTCTTCGCCTTGGACGCAGTCCTGGGCGATCTCGGCGATCCCGATGTCGACGCGCTGATGGCCGCGGCACGGTCGCACATCCTGGGGAATGTGGAGCTGGTCGGGACCTACCAGAAGCGGTGATGGGCGCTGGCGGCTTGCACGAGTCGCCCGCGGTTGGCGGGGCTGCAACCGGCAGGAATACTGCGGTGGCGGTATCTTCGGCCACGTCAGTTGGCAGCGCCTACTTCGCCTACATCTTCAACGGAACCTACAAGGCCACAGTTGGAAAGATGTTGTTGGTCGGCTTGGGCGGGGTCAATGATCCGACGGTCTATCAGGCTCCAGCCAGCCTCTCTGGTGTCGACGTTCAGGTCAATCGCATCAAGTTGGGTGGCACCAAGCGTCGCCCCGTCATCTGGATGGAGTGCGGATTGATCAGCTCCAAGGACAAGGCCGCAAGGGCAGGCGAAATCTACAACCCCAACTTCATCTCTCGCGACATCGCCATCCAGCGACTGCTGGAAGCGAAGCAGATGCTGGATATTGGCGTGTACACCCAGGCCCAATTCGACGCCGAGAAGGCCAAATACGCACCATCTCTGATCGTGCAGTGATCGCTGAAGACACCAGTCTTCGCCGTCGCGCAGAAAAACATCCAGCGGTCGTGTTGTCCCCGATCGGCGCTGCCCGGCGCCGGGATGAGCCCCCGGTCGGGGTGGCGGTCAGCGAGCCAGGTGCAGATGGCGAACGACTCTGTGAGCACAAGGTCACCGGCTACCAGCACCGGAACGCGGCCCATCGGGTTGAGCGCCAGGAAGTCCGGGCGACCGTGCTCGCCCTTGGAGAGGTCCACGTCGACGCGCTCGAACGGGACCCCAAGCTCAAGGAGGGTCCAGAGATAGCGGGCCGATCGGCTGGGACCGAACCCGTAGAGCTTGATCACGAGGGGTCCTCGTTTGTATTGCTGCGGGCCCCCAGTCTGGTGGGCCTGATGACGTTCCGGTCCGGGTCAGCTTGGTATAGTAGCCAGCCCCGTTTCTACCGAGATCGTCCACCGCCATGATCGTCAGGATGTAGCAGGAGGGCGCGGGTTGTTGGCTTCTTGGGCCGCGCAGAGCTGTGCAGCCCAGCCACCTTCGAGGAAGAAGAACGGGGCGAGCGCGGCGTAGCTGGCGGGGACAGCCTGACCGACGAGATCCTGGTCTACCGAGACCGTGACGACGCGACCGAACAGGGCCACCTCGTCGCCCCACTGCCTGACGGAGTCGAACACGCACTCCAGATGCGCTCGGCACTCCGCGATCCGGGGCGGCTTGACCAACTCCGAGGGGAGCAGGGACAGGCCGTTGCGGCGGAACCTCTCCATTCCGGGCGGCACGGTGTCCGAGCCCACGGCCCAGGCGGTCTCGATGAGGTCGCAACCGGGGATATTGACAACGAACTCGCCCTGATCGATGGCGTTGCGAGCTGTGGCGTGGCCCATATTGCAGCCAAACATCAGGATCGGGGGTGGGCCGAAGGCGGCCATCGAGACCCACGACTTCGTGGCGACGCTGGGCTGTCCATTGGCGTCAACGGTGGTCACGAGGACGACCTGGCCGGGCAGCGGCGACGGATGCCACTGGTGCTTGTCCAAGGCTAGGGTTCGCTTTCCAGCCATCGCGTCACCTCCATTGGGACCCCCCGTATTCAGGCCAGGCCAGAAGACTAGGAGTCGCCGGAAGAGCCAGACCCCACCTGGTAGCGAAATGCCTCGGGCAGGCGGCACGGGCGGCGCGTGTCCAGGTCCATCATCACGAAGCTCATGTCGGCCTGGCAGACGATCTCGTCGGTGGCCGGCCGGATCACGTCGTGGTGCAGTGTGCCCAGCACGCGCCGGGCCGAGGTCGGCGCCACGGTCACCAGGAGCTGGTCACCCAGTCGGCACTCGCGTTGGTAGCGGATGTCGGCCTTGAGTACGGCCGGTCCCATGCGCTGCTCGGCGATGAGCTGCGGGATGGGCATGCCGACGTGCTCGGCCCAGGCAAAGCGTGCCCACTCCATAAAGGCCAGGTAGGTCAGGTGGCTGACGTGGCCGAACATGTCGACGTGAGTGGAGCGCACAGTGACGGGCAGGCCAGGGAATTCAGTCATGTCGGGGCCCTATGCCGGTCGAGGCTGCTGCGGGCGCACAGCGAGCAGCGCGCAGGGGCAGGCGATTCGCCGAAACGGACCCTCAGCCTTTGCTGAGGATCCCAGCCACCAGGGCTCGCAGCGCTGACGGGTCAAAGGGCTTGTCGACCTGCGGACGACCGTGCTCCGCCAGGAATGAACGCGCCTGGGGCGTGAACGCGCCACCGGTCATGAAGACCATGCGCCTGGCCATCGTTGGATCGTACTCCAACACCCGCTGATACAACTCCATCCCCGTCATGCTGGGCATCATCAGATCACACAGCACCAAGTCGTACCGAGTTCCCGATTGGATACGGTCCAACGCTTCCTGAGCGCTCTCCAGGGTCTCGATCCGGTGCTGGGCACCCAGGATCCGCTTGGCCAGCCGGGCGATCATGGGTTCATCATCCACAATCAGGATGTGCCCCCGATGGGCTTCCTTCGCCAAGGCCGGCGAGGCCGCAGAGGCCGGGGCAGCCGGGGCGGCCACGGCCCCAGCTTGTTCCTGGAGCGCGGGAGCCACCGGCAACAGCACCCGGAACAGGCTGCCCTGACCCAGCGTGGACTCGGCCTGGATCCGCCCACCGTGATCGTCGACGATCTGGCGACAGATCGCCAAACCAAGGCCAGTGCCCTGGCCAATGGGCTTGGTCGTAAAGAAGGGGTCGAAGAGCTTGGACAAGTCCTTGGGGTCGATCCCCGCACCACTGTCCGAGATCTCAATGGCGACCTGGTCGCCCACCTGGCGGGCGCGAACCGAAACCTGGTGCCGGTCCGCGTGTCCGACCGGGATCGACTGCGCCGCGTTGACCAGCAGGTTGAGGAAGACCTGGCCCAGGCGACTGGCATTGCCCACCACCATCGGTAGCGTGTCGAAGTCCGTGACCAGCCGGGCCCGGTGGCGGACCTCGTGGCGAGCCATCTTGATCGCGGTGCTGAGGATCTCCTGGATCGGGACCGGCACGCGATCATCGTCCTGGTCCTGCGACAGGTTGCGCAGGTCTTCGACGACGACCCGGATGCGCTCGCTGCCGTGGCTGGCGTCCCCCAGAACTTGCTGGAGTTCAGCCAGGCCGACGCGGAGTTGCCGGGACACACTGGCCACATCCACGGCGCCATCGGTCAGCGCCTGGAGGTCCACGATGCGCTCGAGCGCGACGTGGATGTTGGCGTCGACATAGGTCAGCGGGTTGTTGATCTCGTGACCCACGCCGGCCGCCAGGGTGCCCACCGCGATCATCCGGTCCATCTCCATCATGCGGGTCCGCAGCGCCTGGCGCTCGGTCAGGTCGCGCCCAATCGCGACGAAGGAGGGCTGACCATGGTACTCCAGGACCAAGCCGATGACCTCGACCAGCACCACGCTGCCGTCCTTTCGCACGAAGCGTTCTTCGCGCGGGGGCGCTGGGAGGCCGCTCAGCATCATCTGTTGAATCCGAGCCGCCACCACTGCCCGGTCGTCTGGGTGGACGATGGCGCTCACCGGTTGCCCCACCAGATCGCGATGGCTGTCGTAGCCCAGCATCTGCACCACGGTCGGGTTGACGTAGACAAAACGGCCATCGCGATGCACCGTGATGGCTTCGGGGGACTGCTCGATGAGCTCGCGGAAGCTGCGCTCGGACCGCTGAAGGGCCCGCTGGACCCGCAGACGATCCGTGACGTCCCGCAACATCGCGGTGTGGACGATCTGGTCATCGATCCGGCAGGAGCTGGTCGTACACTCCAGGGGGACGATCGAGCCGTCCCGGCGCCGTCCGTCCAGTCGCCGGACCGGGCCGCCAGACTCGAGCGGAACGGGGATCAGCTCGCGCAGATCCATGTCCACCATGTCTCCCGGCCCATACCCGAAAAGGGCCTGACCCGCCGGATTGACGTAGGTGATCTTGCCGTCCTGGTCCGACAGCAGGACCCCGTCCGTCGCGTTCTCCACCACCTCGCGAAAACGCCGTTCCGCCGCGTTGGCCCGTTCTTCATCCGACAGGTCCTGGAACACCATCAGCAGGTGCTGCACACCACCAGGGAGGGGATCGACCAGGACTGGTGCCACGGTGATCCGCACCGGAACGGGCTGGCCTCCTGCGATCGAGAGGCGCAGGCGCCCCGCGTCCAAGGTCAGCCCGCGGTGAAGGGCGTTCCGTGCCAGCTCTGGAAGCCCGACAACGGGAAACAGGTCTGAGAGAGCGCGGCCACGGATGTCGGCAGCTTCCAAGCCAAACCAATGGTGAAAGGCGCGGTTGCTGATCTGGACCCGCAGGTCGTCGGTCAAGACCAGCAGCCCGTCGGGGATGCTGGCGATGATCTGGTCGGCATAACAGCGTGCATCGGCCAGGGCGCGACGGTCCGCTTCGACATAGGTTTCGTGGGTCAGGTTCAGGTCGAGGAACACCACCTTGACCAGCGCAGTCGCTGCACGCAGCGCCCGATCGGGCTGGTCGGTGTACAGCGCGGCCAAGCGCTGCACGGTCCAGGTCAGGATCCAGCAGTAGGCACCCAGGACCCACTCTGGCTTCAAGCCCTTGGCGTGGTGAATCGCGCCCAGGTGTCGCCGTTCCCCGACATAGGCGGCGTCATAGGGACCACTCATCATCTGCTGGAAGTACCGGTTCAGGTTGGTCCGCAGCCGCTGCAGAAAGGCCGGATCGGCCACGATGCGGGCCGTCTCTTCAAAGCCCAGCAGGTGGGTATAGAAGTCACCCACAAAGTCATCACCGCTGGCGGCCAGGCGCTGTCCGAGGTCCCGCAAGCACGCAGTGTCGTCGTCCCCGAACTCCAGAAAGGCCCGCCGGCGCGACATTCGATCCGCATCGAGCCGCATGGCGTCGGTGATGGCCTGCGCGATGTCGTCCGTACTGGTCACGGTGCAAAGCCTTGGGGTAGACGAGGACTCGACCTGTATAACTTTGACACGAGGAAGCGCGGTTCAAGGCACCGGCATGGTCTCTTTTTGCCGCATGCGCGGCAGCCACTGAGACGATGGCCGCCGCGTCGCCCAGGTCCCCGGGTCCAGCTCGGTCTCCAGGATGGCGGTGCCAGCCTGGATCTCGGCGCCGCACACGCCGGCCAGCGGCTGGCCGCAGCCTTCATCGGGGTGGGCGCCACGCGGGCGCCAGTCCACACGACCGCGGTGGAGCCAGATCCTGAGCCAGCGTCCATCGACGAGACGGCCATTCCTGACACCTCGATGGCGCAACAATGATCTCTTAGATTCGAGATATAGTGTTGACACATCAATACTAGACATTCGAACCGGCCTGTGGCGACCTGCGAAGGGGGCGACTCCCGACTATCGCGTGGGTCAAGACCACGACCTCAGCGCTGGAGCACGCCCACACGGATGGGACACCGGTCAAGTCGCCA
>JAADHA010000295.1 GCA_013152105.1 Oligoflexia bacterium
GCACCCAAGCACCCCCGACGGCCCTGGCCCTGCTCCGGGACATCCCCTGGTCTTCCCCGCGCACCCTGGCGGTGACGCTGGAACGGGCCGCTTCCGCTGAGATCGCGGTGCGACTGCTCTCCACCCGCAGCGACCTCGACCGACCCGCGGACCTGGTGCACCTGGCAACAGCCCCCGACTGCCCGCCACTCCTTCGACCCTTCCTTCCCGCTTCGACGGAACCCTGATGCCACTGGTGACCACCCTCCCCGATCCCCTCCGCACGATCCACATCATGGGGGTCGGCGGCACCGCCATGGCCGCCCTGGCCGGCATGCTGGTCGACGCCGGGCATCGCGTCACAGGCTCGGACCAAGGCCGGGTCTATCCACCGATGAGCGACTACCTCGACCGCCTGGGGATCACCGTGATGGAGGGCTACCGGGCCCAGAACCTGGACCATCGCCCCGACCTGGTGGTGGTCGGCAACGTGATCAGGGCTGCGTACGACGAGGCCGTCGCCCTGCTCCACAGCGAGCTGCCCTATGTCAGCTTTCCCGCGCTGCTGGGCATGCGCTTCCTGCCCGGCAGACGCAGCATCGTCGTCGCCGGCACCCATGGCAAGACCACCACCACCGCGCTCATCGCCTGGCTGCTAGAAGCCGCCGGTCGGCATCCCGGCTTCCTGATCGGTGGAGTGGCCAGCAATTTCGACCGCACGGCACGCGCTGGCGCGGGCCCCCACTTCGTCATCGAGGGCGACGAGTACGACACCGCATTCTTCGACAAGGGACCAAAGTTCCTGCACTACCGACCGAACACCGCGATCATCAGCAGTATTGAATTCGACCACGCCGACATCTACCGCGACCTGGCTCATTGCCAGGAGAGCTTTCACAAGCTGGTCGGAATCATGCCCACCGATGGCTGCCTGGTCGCGCGCTGGGACAGCGACGCCGTTGCGGCAGTTGCCCACACCGCGACCTGCCAGGTCCGACGCTATGGCCCGGGACAGGACTGGGACGGTCGGATCGAGGACGTCGACACGCAGCAGGGGATGATGCGCTTCTCGGTCCTGCACCAGGGCAAACTCTGGGGCACCTTCTCGTCGCAGATGGTGGGCGAGCACAACCTGTTCCAGGTCGCGGCTGTGGCCGCGCTGGACGCCGAGGGACTGGACGCCGCCGCTCTGGAGGATGGCTTCACCCGCTTCGCGGGCATCAAGCGACGCCAGGAGATCCTGGGCGAGCCCGGCGGTGTCACCGTCGTCGACGACTTCGCCCATCACCCCACGGCGGTTCGGCTCACGCTGGATGCCCTGCGCCTGCGCTTTGGCGGGCGGCGCCTGTTGGCGATCTTCGAGCCACGCAGCAACACCAGCCGCCGCAATGTGTTCCAGGCCGCGTACGCTGAAGCATTCGACGCCGCCGACCTGACGATCATCGCCCCTCCTCAAGACCTGGAGCGGATCGCCCCCGACCAGCGCATGGACGCCGGGGCGCTGGTGGCCGACCTGCGCAGACGCGGCAAAGAGGCGTTTTTGTGGGGCATCGCGCCCACCGGATCCGACCAGCCCCTGCTCACCGCCGACGCCATCGCCGCAGACATCGCAGCGCGGGTGGTGGCCAATGCCATGCCCGAAGACGTGGTGGCGGTGCTGTCCAACGGAGGCTTCGGAGGGCTTCACGGAAAGCTGCTGGCTGGACTTGAGGGTCGCTTCGAAAAAAAGAGCAAATAGGACAGTTTTTGTCCCTATACAACCCTTGCGCCGTCAGTTCCATCGTTGTACTGTACTTACGTTCAGTGCGGAAACCCCTCAGACCCTCCCCCACAGACCCTCTCCCATCACGCACCTGCCCCGGAGCCTCCCGTGCCTCTCGACCCCAAGAAAAGCAAGCTGATCGACGCCGCTGTCGCCCAGATCGAACGCCAGTTCGGCAAGGGCTCCATCATGCGTCTGGGCGACGATGAACGCCCGGCCATGGAAGTCATCTCCTCGGGCAGCTTGACGGTGGACATCGCCTTGGGCGTCGGGGGATTCCCACGGGGTCGTATCGCTGAGATCTACGGACCCGAAGCCTCCGGCAAGACCACCATCGCCCTCCAGACCATCGCCGAATGTCAGAAGGCCGGCGGTGTGGCCGCCTTCATCGACGCCGAACACGCGCTGGACCTGACCTACGCCCACAACCTCGGCGTGATCGTGGATGAACTGCTCATCTCCCAGCCCGACTGCGGTGAACAGGCGCTCGAGATCGCCGAGACCCTGCTCCGCAGCAACGCCATCGACCTGGTCGTGATCGACTCTGTCGCGGCCCTGGTGCCCCGTGCCGAATTGGAAGGCGATATGGGGGACGCGACCGTCGGCGCACAGGCCCGCTTGATGAGCCAGGCCATGCGCAAGCTCACCTCGGCGATCCACAAGTCCAACGCCGTGATGATGTTCATCAACCAGATCCGCATGAAGATCGGCGTCATGTTCGGCAGCCCCGAGACCACCTCTGGCGGCAACGCGCTCAAGTTCTACAGCACGATCCGCTTGGACATTCGGCGCATCGGTTCCATCAAGAAGGGCGACCAGGTGCTCGGCAATCGCACGCGGGTCAAGGTCGTGAAGAACAAGGTGGCTCCTCCCTTCCGCAAGGCAGAATTCGACATCCTCTACGGCAAGGGCGTGTCCCAACAGGGCGAACTGATCGACCTCGCGGGCGACCTCGGCCTGGTCCGGCGTTCGGGCTCCTGGTACTCCATGGGTGATGAACGACTGGGCCAGGGTCGCGACAATGCCATGGCCTATCTCGAGGAACACCAGGAACTGAACCTGCGCCTGCGCCATGAAGTGATGGCGAAGAACGGCTTGGCCGTGCCCATGGCCAACAACACGCCCGCCGAAGGCTGATCCGCCCACGCGCCGCTCTCGGTTTGCCTCCCACCATGTTTGCCTCCCACAATGGCGGGACATAGGTGCCGGCCTGCTCGCGGCCCCGGCCGCACGTCCTGCCATCCCGTGGGGACCCCGTGACCAAGCCCAACTCCGCCGAGATCCGCCAGCGCTTCCTCGACTACTTCGCCCGGCACGACCACCGGGTCGTCGGCAGCTCCTCGCTAGTGCCCGCCAACGATCCCACCTTGTTCTTCACGAACGCGGGCATGGTCCAATTCAAGGACGTGTTCACCGGCCAACAGACCCGGGACTACCAGCGCGCCACCTCGGTCCAGAAGTGCCTGCGGGTGTCTGGCAAACACAATGATCTCGACAACGTGGGGCGTACCCCGCGCCACCACACCTTCTTCGAGATGCTGGGGAATTTCTCCTTCGGTGACTACTTCAAGCAGGACGCCATCGCGTACGCCTGGGACCTGCTGACCAGCGCACCCGAACAGGGCGGCTATGGCCTGGATCCGCGGCGCCTGTGGGTCACCATCTTCGAAGATGACGACCAGGCCGGTCAGATCTGGGCCACCGTCCCCGGCCTGGCCCCCACCCACATCCAGCGCCTGGGGGCCGACGAAAACTTCTGGTCGATGGGTGACACCGGACCCTGTGGCCCATGCAGTGAGATCCACTACGACCACGGACCCGAATTCGGCGATGACGGCGGCCCAGCCACCGGCAGCGATCGCTACGTGGAGATCTGGAACCTGGTCTTCATGCAGCACCAGCGCTTCGCCGACGGCAGCCTGACGGACCTGCCCCGCCCCTCGGTCGACACCGGCATGGGTCTCGAACGCATCGCCGCCGCGGTCCAGGGTGTGACCAGCAACTACGACACGGACTGCTTCGGTCCGATCATGGCGGCGGCCGCCCACCAGGCCGGCCTGCGACCGGGTCAGGATCCCGACGCCGACACGGCCCTGCGGGTGATCGCCGACCACGCACGAGCGACCGCCCACCTGGTGGCAGACGGCGTCATGCCCAGCAACGAGGAACGCGGCTATGTGCTGCGCCGCATCATGCGGCGGGCGATCCGCTTTGGCGTGAAGATCGGGCTGGATGGCCCCTTCTTGTGGAATGTCGTCGATGCCGTGATCGATCATATGGGCACCGCCTACCCGGACCTCAAGCGACGCCGGGATTTCATCATGGACGTGGTCAAGGCCGAAGAAAGCCGCTTCTCCGAGACCCTCAGCCATGGCCTCACGCTGCTGGACGGTGCTCTGGCCCCCCTCAGCACGGGTGGCAGCCTGGCCGGCGACGTGGCCTTCAAGCTGTACGACACCTTTGGCTTTCCGCTGGACCTCACCGAGATCATCTGCGCCGAGCGGGGCTACGGCGTCGACCAGGCTGGCTTTGCGGCCGCCATGGATCGGCAGCGGGCGCTGGGCCGTGCCGCGTGGAAGGGTTCGGGCGAACAGCGCATCAGCAATGTCTGGCGCGACCTGCTCGCCAAGCACGGGGCCACGCGCTTTTTGGGCTACGAACAAGACGCCGCGTCGGGCACCATCCTGGCGATGGTCGCTGAAGGTCAGCCGGTGCGCTCCCTCGAAACGGGAGGGCAGGGCGCGCTGATCCTCGACCAGTCCCCCTTCTACGCCGAGAGCGGCGGCCAGGTCGGCGATCGGGGCACCCTCGACAGCGACACTGCGCACGCGCTGGTCAGCGACACCACCAAGCCCGTGGCCGGGCTCTGGGCCCACCATGTCCAAGTAAAGACCGGGACGATCTCGGTGGGCGACACCGTGCGGCTCCAGGTCGACGCGAACCGCCGCGACGCTGTGCGCCGGAACCACACCGCGACGCACCTCCTCCACGCGGCCCTGCGCCAGGTCCTGGGTGATCACGTCTCCCAGAAGGGCTCCCTGGTGGACGACCAGCACCTGCGCTTCGACTTCGCCCACCACAAGGCCATGGACCCGGCCGAGCTGGTGCAGGTCGAGGACATCGTGTACTC
Organism: Oligoflexia bacterium; assembly: GCA_013152105.1. Lineage (GTDB taxonomy): Bacteria > Myxococcota_A > UBA796 > UBA796 > UBA2385 > UBA2385. The sequence goes on from JAADHA010000295.1 coordinate 4,872, forward strand.
GCGGGTCCTGGCGAATTCCGACGTGAACACGCAGGTCATGGACATCGATCAGGCCCGGGCCAAGGGCGCGATGGCCCTGTTTGGCGAGAAATACGGGGACCGGGTCCGAGTGGTGGACGTGCCCGGCTTCTCGACCGAACTCTGTGGCGGCAGCCACGCCCGAAAGACCGGGGACATCGGCCTGTTTCGGATCACCAGCGAAGCCGGCGTCGCGGCGGGCGTGCGGCGGATCGAGGCCCGCACCGGGACCGGGGCCCTGCACTATGTGCGGGTTCGCGACGACGCGGTCCAGGCCGCCGCCGCCGTGCTGCGCACCCAGCCCGAAGCGCTCGCAGACTCGATTCGGCGCATCGTCGAGGACCGCAAGACACTCGAGAGACAGCTCGAACAGGCCCGCCTGGACCTGGCCCGAGCCCAGGCGGGGGACTTGTCCGAACAGGCCCGCGACATCGGCGGGGTCCAAGTCGTAGCCGCCGAGTTCTCCGGCGATCCCGGGGCTCTGCGAGAAGAAGCGGACCGCGTGTGCAGCAAGCTGGGGACTTGCCTGGTGGTGCTGGGATCTCGGGCTGGGGGCAAGGTCAAGCTGGTCACCGTGGTCAGCAAGGATCTGGCTGGCAAACGCTTCCACGCCGGCCACATCATCCGCGAGCTGGCCGGCATGGTCGGCGGCGGTGGCGGAGGTCGACCGGACATGGCCCAGGCCGGCGGAAAGAATGGCGACGCCTTGCCCAAGGCACTGAACCGGGTCTTCGAGATCGCGCAGGCAGCGGCTGGCTGACTGCTTGCCTGCCTGCCTCCCTGGTGCCGCCGCCCGGATCGAGGGCGATGGGGCGAAAGGGTGGTGCGAACAGTGCTACGCACCAAGTTCACTGACGGGCGGCAACCGTTTTCGCACTTCCTCTGCCAAGTGGCTATAATAACACGGACGGAGTCATGAGTCGGCAAGGCTCGGAACTTGCAAGACCTGTGGTCTTCTCAGCCCACCCCCAAGGTCGCCATGCTACCCGTGACAGATGGCCGCATAGCACAGAGCCTCGTAGCGCAGAGCCTCGCCGCAGATAGCGTCGCGGACACCGCTGGCGCCCCGCTGCTCCCCATGGCACCGAACTACCGCCTGCCCGACGACAACTTCGCGGTGCTCCTCAACGCCAACGCGGGACGGGTCACGCCCAGACTGACTCGAGCCATACGGGAAGTCGTGCCGCAAGGACGGCTCTTCCTGACCGAGTCGCCCGAGGACGCCCGCCAGGTCCTGACCCACTGTGTGGAAGATGAAGTCAACACCGTCTTCGCGGGTGGTGGCGACGGGACCATCGTCGATGTCATCAACACCCTGGCTGATCTACAGCGGGACGCCGACCACGTCCCCGCGGTGGGCGTGCTGCGACTGGGGACCGGCAACGCCCTGGCCCACTGGATGAAGAGCCGCAACCCGGTCGGCGACCTGCGCCGCTGGCGGGCTGGAAAGGTCCACCGCGCCGTGCCCGTGCAGATGGTGACCACCGAAGGCACGCTCTTTCCCTTCGCGGGCCTGGGCTATGATGCCGCGATCCTCAACGACTACACCTGGTTGAAGGGTCGTGCTGCCGGCACCTGGTGGGAATCCCTGGCCCGCGGAATCCCCGGCTATCTGCTGGCCGGCTACCTCCGCACCCTGCCCAACTACCTTCGCCGCAAGCCCCCGACCGTCACGATCACAAACCTGGGCGCACCAGCGCGAAAGATCGGGGTCGATGGTCGCGAGCTGGGTCAGGCCGTCGCCGCCGGCGACGTGATCTACCGGGGCCCGGCGACCATGATCGGCAGCGCGTCCACGCCATTCTATGGCGGAGGCCTCAAGATGTTCCCGCACGCGACCAACCGTGCCGGCCGCTTCCAGCTTCGGATCTGCGCCATGAGTCCTTGGCAGGCCGCGCGCTTGATCCCCGAACTCTGGCGCGGAACCGCCCAGCACGAAGCCTTGCAGGACTGGTATGTCGACCGGGTGCGCATGGTCTTCGACGACGCCATGCCCTTCCAACTGGGCGGCGACCCACGGGGCTATCGCCGTGAGCTGACCTTCTCACTGGCCCGCTTTCCGACCACCCTGGTCGGCCAGGCCTGATTACCAGGCGGTCGACGGGGAGCTCAGCGGACAGGATGCCCGAAACCCAGGCCTGCGCGATCTCGCGGCGCCAGCTCGGTCCAGCCTGGGGCGAGCGGTGCGGCCCGGTCCACTCCGGCCGCCAGGAGAGCGGCCCGGCGAGCCAGGCGAACGCCCTCGGCTTGGATGCTCAAGAGCAGGAAGCCGCCCACCAGGGCCAGCGACCAGGAGCCCAGCAAGGGCGCCGCGATGATGAAGGCCCAGGCGAACCAACGCGACACCGACAGCGCCGCCCGTGTCGCGGCAGCGGGGCTGCGCCGCAGGCTGATGACAGCCCGCAGGACCCGGCCTCCGTCCATGGGAAAGGCCGGCACCAGGTTGAAGATCCCCAGGACCAGGTTGACCATGACAAGCTCGCCGGCCAGCGGCAGCCCGAGTTGGAGCAGCACCATGCCCAGCAGAGCCAACACCAGGTTGACCAACGGTCCCGCCAGGCTGATCACGATCTCTGGCCCTGCACGGAGATTGGTGATGTCCATCCTGGCGATACCGCCGAAGGGGTAGAGCGTGATGTCGCGCGTGGTCACTCCGAAGAGGCGTCCCGTGAGCGCATGACCCAGCTCATGAAGCAGGACCGAGGCAAAGACCATGGTCCCCAGGATCAGGGCCGACAGCGCCGCCGTAGGCCCGCTTCGCAACAGGTCCCACCCGACCATGACCCCCGCCAGCAACAGGAAGCTGCTGTGCAAGCGAATGGGGATCTGGCGGACGGTGAGCAGTCGCATGGTCACTCCGAGACTGGAACGGGATGCCTTGTGCCTATGGAAGTGGACACCCCGAGGGCTCATGGCAAGCCCGGGCGCGCGGGAGAGAGCAGGTCCAGCCCCCGCCGGCCTCGTGAAGAGGGCTGAGGGTGGAGCCAACAGGCCATGCACAGCGTTAGGAGGGTGTCATCATGGGACTCCGAGACCGCCTCAAGAACCGCGTCAAGCGTGCGCTTCATGCCGAGCCGGCGCGCCCCGCGGCGTCCGCACCCGCACCCGCGCCCACGCCCCCACCTTCGCCCTTGCCCACGCCGCCGCTGGC
>JAADHA010000158.1 GCA_013152105.1 Oligoflexia bacterium
TCCGCTCAAAGCCAGCTATCGACGGCGGCCACAGCTAGCCTGCGCTCGACTAGCCTGCGCTCGGCCAGCCAGGTGCTCCCCCTGCCCGTGTCCCAGGAACACCTGCCGGACGGCTACCTGGCCAGCGTCTGGTACGACCCCGTCTCTGCCGACAAGACCTTCTCGAGGGTGTCCGAGGACCTGGCGGATGTCCTGCCCGAGTTCCCTGCGGCCTACGACCTGGCTCGCGCCGGCCTGACCGTCGACGCCGGCCGGATCCTGCGCGACGCCTTCGACGCCTGGGACGCCGCCGCGGGACTGAGCGACCCCCTAAGCTTGCGTCTGCGCACCATCCAGGTCTCCAACTGGCGAGAGATCACCATCTTCGCGCGCCAGCCGAACCTGAGCTACCGCCTGTGTATCGGCCTGGTCCGCAAGGCCGCCACGCAAGACGACGCGCTGGCCGCAGCGCGCCTGGCCTACCCGGTGGTCCACCTGCCCGAGCTGTGGCGCCACGGTCAAGCCTACGACGTGGACCCCTTCCTGGTGATGGCGATCATGCGCCAGGAAAGCCGCTACCAGGACACGGTGCTCAGCCACGCCGGGGCGATCGGCCTGCTCCAGGTCATGCCCAGGACGGGGGCAAAGGTCGCGGCCCTGCTTGGCCAGGGCCAGTACTCGCCCGCCGCCCTGGAGATTCCGGCCACAAACCTACGCTATGGCACCTACTACCTGTCGCTCCTGCTCCAGCGCTTCGGCGGCTCCTTTCCCCTGGCCGTCGCCAGCTACAACGGCGGCCCACACAACATCAGCCGATGGCTCAGGCCGTGGCTGGCTCGACCCGAGGGCATCGGGATGGACGCCCTGGTTGAGCAGATCGAGTACGACGAGAGCCGCGACTACGTCAAGAAGGTCAGCAGCAACTACGACGCCTACACACGGCTATACGGCCCACCTGGGGCACGGGTCGTGATCCCGCCTCGGCCCAGTCAGGATGATCCCACGATCGTCGACTTCTGACCTGGGCTCATGGTGTGTCGTCAACGGGAACGACGATCACTTCATCCTGCTCGTCCTGGTTGAGTCGGGGTGAGTCGTCCTCGCCCACGCCCAGCGCCTTGCGCAGCCGGTGCCACCACCGGACACCTTCGGGGTCCTCTTCGCCGCTGCCCAGCTCTACCACGACCCCCTCGTCCGCCGCGATCACCGCCGCGGGTCCGCTGTTGACCCCCCCATCCAGCGGCAACAGGCGGTCGCCGTGCAGCAAGATGCCCGTCACCCGGCTGCCCTGGGCGTCGATCACGAAGTCCTGGACCGCGCCGAGCGCCCTGCCCCGGCGGGTGATGGCCTGGGTCCCACGATAGGCGCTGGCCCAGGCTCGACCCACCACATTCTTGCGATCGGTCGATCCCCAGACGACCTGATCGACGCTTCCAATGAAGGCCACGTCGCGCCCGATCAGGCTGAGCTTCGCGGCGGCCACCGCGCCCGATCGCCCCCAGACCCCGGTCGTCTTCACCCGCCAGCCGTAGATCGCGTGGGTCTCCAGGTCGAACTGGAAGTCGTCCAGGCGGCCGGCAAAGGCCCCCTGCAACAGGCCAACGACCTGCATATTCTGGGCGCGCTTCCACGTGAGCACGGGGGCGTCCTGTTCAGGGGGCGTGACGGTGATGACTTCGCTACGGGATGGCGTGTCGGGCACGGGAGCTCCAGGGGTTGGTCAGGAGCCCAGGCTAATCGCCACCCGGGGTAGCGGCACCACCCGCGGGCCGGCGACCGTCCCCAGCCCCGCGCTTGCCACCCGCCTCATCGGTGGGCACAAGACGCGAATGTTCCGAACCGAAACCACGACGCGACTGGGCGGCTCGCCCGCCACCCGGGCCGCGCCCTCCGACCCGCCCAGCGACCGACCGCTCAAGGACCGCCTGGACCTGCAGCGCATTCTGGCCCTGGCTCGCCCAGAGCTGCGCCGACTGGTGCTGGGCACCATCGCCCTGACCATCAGCGCGGCGACCAGCCTGGCCTACCCCTGGTTCATCAAGCGGATCGTCGACGGCGTGCTGGCCGGCCAGGGCCGAGCCGCCTTGAACGGCGTGGTGCTGGCCTTGTTGGTGATGTTCGCCATCGGCAGCGTGATGGGGGCGTTGCGGGCCTGGTGGTTCACGGTGGCGGGTGAGCGCATCGTCGCCGACCTGCGCCGTGACCTGTACAGCGCCATCATCGCCCAGGAGATCGCCTTCTTCGACGAGCGGCGCACCGGCGAGCTGACCAACCGCCTGGCCAGCGACGCGACGGTGCTCCAGAACACCGTGACGGTCAACGTCAGCATGGCCCTGCGCTACGCCGTCATGTGCATCGGCGCCATCGCCATCCTGCTGTGGACCAGTTGGCGTCTGACCCTGGTGATGTTGGCCGTCGTGCCCCTGGTGATCGTGGGCGCCCGCCTCTACGGTCGCGTGCTGCGCAAGATCAGCCGGGCCTTTCAAGATGCCCTGGCCCGCGCCACCACGGTGGCCGAGGAGACCATCGGCGGGATCCGCACCGTGCGCGCCTTCGCCCGCGAAGCCACCGAGACCCAGCGCTATGGCGCGGCGATCGAGGACAGCTTCGTCCTGGCCTGTCGCCGGGCCAAGGTCGCGGCGATCTTCCGGGGCGCGGCCGGCTTCTTCAGCTACGCCTCCATCGCCGCGGTGCTCTGGTACGGCGGGCTCCTGCTCTCGCAGGGTCAGCTCACGATGGGCGAGCTGACATCGTTTCTGCTCTACACCTTCACGGTCGCCTTCTCCCTGGGAGCGCTCTCGGGTCTGTGGGAGGACTTCATGAAGGCGGTCGGCTCCAGCGAGCGGGTCTTCGAGCTGCTGGACCGAGAGCCGACGGTGGGCGGCGGAAGCGAGCAGATCCCCGATCTCGCCGGACAGGTCGTCCTGCACGGGGTGGTCTTCGCCTACCCCAGCCGGCCTGAGCACCTGGTCCTCGACGGCGTCGACCTCCGGCTCGAGCCGGGCACGGTCACGGCCCTGGTGGGGCCATCGGGGGCCGGCAAGTCGACCATCGCGGCCCTGGTGTCGCGCTTCTACGACCCCCAGCAGGGAAGCCTGAAGCTGGATGGCCGGGACCTGCGGCAGCTCGATGGTGACTGGCTGCGCGGCCGGGTCGGGGTCGTGCGCCAGGAACCCGTGCTCTTCGCCAGCACCATCGCGGACAACATCCGCTATGGCCGCCAGACCGCGACCCAGGACGACGTGGTCGCCGCGGCGAAGGCCGCCAACGCGCACGACTTCATTCAAGCCTTCCCCGACCGCTACCAGACCTTGGTGGGCGAGCGCGGGGTGCGCCTGAGCGGAGGTCAGAAGCAGCGCGTGGCCATCGCCCGGGCGCTGCTCAAGGACCCGCGGATCCTGATCCTCGACGAAGCCACCAGCGCCTTGGACGCCGAGAGCGAGCACCTGGTACAGGAAGCCCTGGAGCGCTTGATGCAGGGCCGCACCACGGTCGTCATCGCCCACCGCCTGAGCACCGTGAAGGCCGCAGACCGCATCGTCGTCCTGGACGGGGGCGAGGTCGTCCAGCAAGGCACCCACGCCGAGCTGTTGGATCGCGGTGGCCTGTATCGGCGCCTGGTCGAGCGACAGTTCGCTGCCTGAGGGCGCTGACGCGACCCCTTCGCGTTCCTGTACCGTTCAGCCGAGCGGACCCGAGAGCTGGGCCGACACAAAGGTCGCAAAGCGCTGGCGAGCGTCGTCCGTACCGACAGCGACGGCGGTCTCGCCCAGCAATATGGCCTGGCACAAGAGCCCGGTCGTCATCGAGACGCGACGCGCTTCCCACTCCATCTGGCCGCGGTCGTCGCCCTCGACCAGCTTGGCCAGCTTGGCCGTCAGCGCGTTGTAGAGCGAGCGGAGCTGGGCCGTGCCCGCGCCCACAGTCGTGGGCAGGGCGGCGACCCGCAGGCCGAGGTCCGCCACCACCGCCGTCAGGGCGCCCTCTTTGGCTTCGGCCCGCAGGACATCCAGCGCCAGGACATTGGTCGTGCCCTCCCAGATCGGCAGGGTCTGGGCGTCCCGCAGCATGCGCGGCAGGCCCGTGTCCTCGACGTAGCCAGCCCCTCCGAAGGCTTCGAGCCCCTCGCTGGTGACCGCGACCGCCTGCTTGGCCGTCGTGAGCTTGGCGATCGGCAGCAGGCCCCGCATCCGGCGGTGTTCTTCAGGGGTGGCCACGCCGACCTCGACCCGCCCCATCAGGGACGCGAGCTCGGCCACCAGCGCGAAGGCGCCAGCCGCCACGGCTTCCAGTTCCAGCAGGACCCGCTGGTGCGCCGGGTGCTGGGCGATCGGCGCGCCAAAGGCGACCCGCCGCATGGCGAAGTCGCGGGCCCAGAAGGCCGCCTGGGCCATGGCCGAGCTGCTGCTGGCCGCGTTCCAGTAGCGCGTCACGTTGAGCATCCGGCTGATCGCGGGGATGCCGCGACCGATCGGCCCCAGGCGGCGAGCTTGGACCCCGTCCAGCGCCAACTCGGCCGTCGGCAGGGCCTTGGTGCCCAGCTTGTCCTTGAGGCGGCGGATCTGGATGCCACCCGGCGCACCGTAGGCGTCACGTTCGACCTCGACCAGGAACATGGTCAGGCCGCGGCCGCCCTGCAGGACCGGCGTGCTGCCGTCGTCGATCCGCGCCAGGGTCAGCGCCATCTCGCTGGTGGCGGCGCTGGTGAACCACTTGACGCCATGCAGGGTGTAGAGCTGATCGCTGCCATCGACCGGGCGGGCGATGGTCTCGCTGAGGCCCACATCGCTGCCCCCAGTCCGCTCGGTCATCCACTGGCCCGATGTGATGAAGGTCTCGGGATCCCGCGACAGCAGCCGTGGCACCAGGCGTTCCCGCAGGTCCTCGGGGCCCAGATCGATGAGCACCCGCGCCGCCGCGTCGGTCATGGCCAGGGGACAGCTATAGATGGCGCTGCTGGCGCTGAACAGGTGGATGAGCGCCGCCTGGACCAGACGCGCGTGTTCGCCCAGGCTCGGGTCGTATCCGGTCGCCACCACGCCCTCGGCGGCCGAGATGAGCTGCAGACCGTCCCACGCAGGCGACGTCTTGATCACATCGATCCGGCGGCCCCACGGATCGTATTGCAGAAGAGAGGGCTCTTCCTGTTCGGCCTGGCGCAAGAGCGTCCACAGCGGACCCGCTGTGAGGTGTCCCATCTGGGCCAAGGCTGGGGTGGCGCGCTCCAGCACGGCCGCAGGCAGGCGACGAGCCAACTCGTCCCGAAGTGCGGCATCGGCCCGAAAGAGATCCACCGGCTGGGGCGGTTCTTGGAGGAAGGTGGCGACCGAATCGGGAGAGGGGGACATGGCTGGCTCCTACGGGAACACGGCATATCGCGCCGGGGCCCATCGGACCCTGAGCCACCGGCTTCAGGGCCAAGGAAGCGGACCGTGCGCCCCCAAGGGACGCAGGGTCGGCCACAGCCATCCGGCTTGCAGGCTGCTGCGCTCTCCAACCGCCGGCGGTGTCCACGGCACAAGCTGTCCCTCGACCACCGCGACGAAGCGATGGACATCGCTGTCCAGGGGCTCGTCAAACGAGATCAAGACGCTGGATGGCCGACCATCCGATGTCAGCGAGGCGACCGTGCTCGACAGATCCGGGCGCCGGATGACCTGGCCGAGTTGGAAGGGATCGTCCGCACCTCGGAACATCTGGTCCATCGTGCTGGCCAGGAAACCGCCCTCGGGTGTGATTCGCAGGGTGCGCTCGTCGACCCGCTCGATCTCGCTGTCAGTCATCATCGAGGACAAGAGCGCCACCCGCCGAGGCGCTGGCCCCAGCGAGGCGTCGCCCCCTCGCCCCCTGAAGAGTGCTCGATGACCGCGCGGATCACACCCGTGTAGCTGACCATCAGCTCGGACCCGTTCACGAAGACCAGCGTCTGCTCAGCCAGCTTGGCGTCGTGCGGCGCCTGAAGCGCACCGGCGTGAAAGGTGCTGCCCAGGACCGGCCACAGCAGCAGTCGCCAGGGCAGCATCAAGCCGGACAGCACCAGGTGGATCCCGAGCAGGGCCATGACCGCGCGCCTGCGCCAGCCCGCCCTGCCCATGGGCTCACCGCGCTGGTGGCCATCGCCCCCGCCTGCCGCGCTGACGGCGAGCATGCCGAGCTGCTGGGCGGCGAGGCCCAATAGGCCGAAAAAACCGACGCCCGACCACAGCATCAGGCGGGCCGTGGGGAACGCTCCGCACGGGGGAATCAGGGCGAGCAGGCTGCCCAGGGCCAGGAAGGCCGCGGGGCGCGACCCCCGAAACAAGGGAGCGAGCAGCCAGCACAGCCCACCCACGGACAAGAGCGCAGCGCCAGCCACCAGGAGCTGCACCGGTCGCGTCAGGAAGAGCCACAGGTCAACCGGAAGCCCCAGGGTCTGACCCGCGGCCATCCAGGGACCACGCTCGGCCAGGGCCAACAAGAAGCGCAGGGGCTGGCGACCCGGATCGACGTAGAGACCGCTGTTGGCGGCGCCGTAGCCCTCTGCCTGGTACCACAGGCGCCACCCCGAGAGCAGCACGGCGTAGGGGAGCAGGCGGGCCAGCTTGACGCGCAGCGGGTCAGCGCGCGTCAGCTCCCAGGCGGCCACGTAGGCCAGGGCACCGACGAAGGGCTCTCCTACGCCCAGGCCAAGCACAGCCACGAACAGCGCCGCGACCCGGTGCCCCCCGATGTGAAGGCTCAAGCAGAGGGTTCCGAAAACCAGGGCCAACAGCCCGTTTCGGCCCGCGAGCCAGCCGATCACCATGGCGTGGTCATCTGCCAGAGCGAACAGCAGCGCGGCCAGCCCAGCCGCTGCCAGAGCCCCGGGCAGAACCTGTCGATACAGGCGCCCGATCAGCCAGGCGCCCAGGCCCCACCAGGCCAGGCTGTGGGCGTGTTGTAGCCAGGCCTGGTCTCGCCACAAGGCGAAGTCGAGCTGGTGAAACAGGACCGCGACGGGGCGCG
>JAADHA010000248.1 GCA_013152105.1 Oligoflexia bacterium
TCTCGGAGAGGGGGCCGATCTGGTTGACCTTGATGAGCGCGGCGTTCGCGACGTGCTCTTTGATACCCCTGCTGATCTGCTTGACGTTGGTGACGAAGATGTCGTCGCCGATGAGCTGGAGCTTGTGGCCAAGGGCCGCGGTCTGGGCCTGCCAGCCTTCCCAGTCGTTCTCGTCCAGTCCGTCCTCGACGCAGAACAGCGGGTACTTGTCGGCCATGGACCCATACCAGGCGGTCATGTAGGCGGCGTCGCGGGGCTGACCCTCGAACTGGTAGGCGCCGTCGCGGTAGAAGCTGTTGGCGGCCGCGTCGACGGCCAGCTTCACGTCTTCCCCGGGCCGGTAGCCCGCGGCGCTGATCGCTTCAGTTATCAAGGCCAGTGCTTCTTCGTTGGAGTCCAGATTCGGCGCGAAGCCGCCTTCGTCGCCGACACTTGTGGACAGCTTGCGCCCCTTGAGCACGGTCTTGAGGGCATGGTAGACTTCAGAGCCGCAACGGTAGGCATCGGCGAAGCTCGACGAGCCGATTGGCGCGATCATGAATTCCTGGATGTCCACGTTGTTGTCGGCGTGGGCGCCGCCGTTGAGCACGTTCATCATCGGTACCGGCAACACGCGGGCGTTCGTACCACCGATGTAGCGGTACAGTGGCAGGTCGAGAGAGAGAGAGGCCGCGCGGGCCACCGCCAGGGACACGCCGAGGATGGCGTTCGCACCCAGCCGAGCCTTGTTGTCGGTGCCGTCCAACTCGATGAGGAGCTGGTCGATCGCCCGCTGGTCGCACGCATCCAGACCGATGAGGTGAGGAGCGATCTCGTCGACGACGTTGGCGATGGCCTTCTTCACGCCCTTACCGCCGAAGCGGGTCTTGTCCCCGTCGCGAAGCTCGACCGCTTCGTGTTCGCCGGTGGAGGCACCGCTGGGGACCGCGGCCCGCCCCACGATGCCATCATCGGTGAGGATCTCGACTTCGACGGTCGGGTTGCCGCGGCTGTCCAGGATCTGGCGAGCGAAGACTTCGAAGATGGCTGGCATGAACAGATCTCCTGCGAGCCCCACGCCGGTTCTGCAGACCCCATGTCCGCATGGTTCTCCGGCGTGAAACGGGGTCTGGCCCTATCGCCTTGCGCTCTGCTGGACCAACCGGGAGCCTGGCCGCTGCGCCGTCCGTGGCCATGCTCCAAGCAGAGCGTTAGCGCGCCCCTGGTCGATCTTCAGAGGACACCCGATGCGCCTGTTCTCCGCCGCCTCTGGCCTGGCCCTGCTGGCCGCCCTCGCCGGCCGCTCCCAGGGTGCCCTGGCCCGTGGCTTCGACGCCATCGAGTCCCCGGTCGGTTCGGTCGACATCGCGGATATCGTCTCACTGGATCTGCTCGCCAGTCCTGATGGGGACGCTACGGTCTATGTCTGGGGCAAGCTGTCCGACGACGACAGTGACGACGACAACGACGACGCTTGCCTGGTGACCGTGGCCAGTTCCTCGCTGACCAGCCAGATCAGCGGCGCCCAGGCTGATCGGCTGGCGCTGAAGCACAAGGCGATCATGCTCAATGGCCTGACCGTTGATCGCGTCGTCATCCCGGCCGTGAAGCTGGGCCCGGTCACGCTGTACGACGTTCCGGCGGTCGTCCCTCGGCAGCCGACGAACAACAGCGCCTGTCTGCAGCTCTCCTTGCCGGCGACGGGTCTGGCCTGGGCGGTGATGCCCTCGACTGGCAAGCTCTACCTGGCCCCGACCGCCCAGGGCACGCAGTTGACGGACAAGCTCGGCGGCACCGCCATCCAGGCGACATCGGTGGCGGCTCACCGAGTGCGGTACGGCAAGCTGAAGATCGACCTGTCCAGCACGGCCTTCCTGGTCGATGCCACCATCGACGACCAGCCTGTCGCCGTTGCCCTGGGCCTGGGGCGGACCACCGATGTCTCGCCCGATGTGGTCCTTTCGGGTCCAAGTCGCGCGGTCGGCGATCGGGACTATAGCTGGGCACACCTGCGGATCGGCGACACCGACCTGGGATCGGCCTGGTTCCAACGGGAACCTACCTGGCGCTACCTCTCGCAGGGCGACGACCATCCCGTGATGATGGGCAGCGTCGGGGACGACATCCTCAGCCACTTCGACATCGCCTCGGACGGCGCGGGCAAGCTGGCCTTCAAACTCGCCACCGAACAGGTCCGGCTGGACCCTCGACCGACCCTGCTCGCCCAAGCCCAGGCCGACCTGGAGACATGCCTGAACCCGGCACAGCCGCCGACCGGGGATGACCCAGACAAGCCCCCCGGCGAACGTTGCGCTGACCAGTATGCCCGTCTGGCCAGCCAGGCGCTGATGGCCGGTGACTTGGAAACGTCCCTGGCCGCCCGCATGGCCGTGGCCCAAGCCGCCCCCGGGGTCTGCGAAAACTGGTCGGCCGTCGCCGAACTGCAATTGGCCCTGGGCCAGACTGACAACGCCACGCAGGGTTTCCAGCAGGCATCCACGCAGTTTCACGCGTGGTGGGACCTGGACGGATACCAGCGCGATGACGCCAGGAAGAAGTGGAGCGATCTGCCAGAAGACCAGCAGAAGATCGCCCAGATCCAGCCCCAACCAAGCGCATGCTTCGTCGATGACGGGATGCTGGCCCTGGGCCTGCTGATCCAGGGCAAGACCGACAAGATGAAGGCGATCGCCCGCGACCGAACTGACCTGGACCCGGGCCTGCCAGCGGTCTACGGCGCCTGGCTGCTCATGCAGGACGATGTCGAGGCCGCGCACGGGCCGTGGCGCATGGTCGAGCACCTCAGCCTGGGTCCGGCCCTGCTGGCCAAGGCCGGCCTGGGACGCCTCTTCTCCCAGCAAGGGGACTGGGACAGTGCGCGGGCGAACTACCAGGCCGCCCTGTCCATCGACGACGAAGACGCGACCGTGACCGGGATGTGGGTCGACGATATGGCACTTCGGCTGGGCCCGGATGCGGCCCTCGATGAAGCCCGCGCCTGGGCCGCGCAGCGCCCCGACAGCCTGGCCGCCCTGTTCGGCCTCGCTCGCGCCGCGACCCTGGCCGGCACCGACACCGCCTGGCTCATCGCCAAGGCCGACGCGGTCTTCGCAGCCCACGTCCAGGTCGCTCCTCTCGACGCCAACGGCCTGGCGACCTGGTCGCGCTACCTGACGGCCACCGGCCGCGTTGAGCACGGCAAGCGGGTCGCTCAGCGTGCCATCGCCGTCGACCCGACCGTGGCCAACGCTTGGCTGGCTCTGGCCGAGGCCCAGCAGGCGTCGGGGAACGCGGAAGACGCCAAGAGAAGCATGCTGCACGCGGCCCAGAACAGCGGCCAACACCCGGGCTACACGCTGCTGCTCCAGGGCTTGCGATAGGAACCCTTGGCGGGACGCACCAGGGCAATGAGCATCAGCCCCAATCAGGCCAGCCGCCCCCACAGTCCGGTGATCTGGTCCACCAGCGCGGCCCAGATCACGTTGTAGACCCCCTTGTGCAGCAGCCAGGCCTGGGCCAGCAGGCACACGGCGCAGAAGGCCATGGCCCATCGCGCGACGTTGCGGATCCCGATCACCGAGGCGGCAGCGGTCTCGTCGTAGCCGCCGGCCTGGATGCGAGCGGCCTCGCTGTCGGCCATCAGCCAGGCCCACAGCGTCACCACGGCGCCGGGCACGACGGTCACCAGCAAGCCGACGATGTCCAGAAAGAGGGCCACGCCAATCAAGAGCCGCAGGTGCTGGACCCGCGGGACGACATCAACCGGTGGGGGCAGCGGTTCCCCAGAAAAGAGCTGGTCGACCCGAGCCCAGGGCGCATCCGGCGTCGGGTTGGGCGGGTCCGTCAACGCAGCAGGGCCTGCAGCGTCTGCCCGTAGGCTTGAACTGCGGCGTCGTTGAATTCCAGCCCAGCTCCGTCGGTGCGAAGCTGGATCACGCCCTCTTCGCGGAAGGCGCGCACGGCGTTGCTGAGGTTGACCAGGGACAGGGCTTCGGGGCGTCGCAATTCGTCCACCGCGAGCAGCCCTTCGCCGATCTTCTGGATGCGCTGGGGCAGCTTGGCCAGGGCCAGATCACCGGTGCGAAGGCTGCGGCTGGCCCGCAGCACCAACAAGTAGGACTCCAGGAAATTGCGGGTCAGCTCAGCCAGCTCGGCCAGCAGGGCAGGGCTCTGCACGACCAGGGCCGCGGTCGCCGGATCACCGCCTGTGGGCAGCGCTTCCAGAGCTCCGTAGCGCTGAACCGTCGCGCGGGCTTCCGACCAGCCCTGGTCCAAGCCGACATCGGGGTCCAGGCTGAATTCGTAGCGGAGCAGGTAGGCCTGGGCACGGTAGAGGTCGAAGACGACCGCCGCGTCGGCTTCGCGCACGCCACGCTCACGCTGGGCCGGCGAGATGGCACCGCGCACGGCCGCCGCCAGCAGGCTGGGACCGACCAGGTAGTTGATGAGCCCGTTCTTGTAGTACTCCAGCGTCAAGCGCTTTTCTGGCAGGACCTGGATGATGTCGCCGTCCTCGTCCGCCAGGCGCTTGACCTGTTTTTCACGCAGGAAGCGCTTCAGGGCGTGCTCGACCATCCAGTCGCCGTGGGCCCGACCGGCCGACTCGGCGCCCAGCGATTCCAGCAGATCGCCCAGGCGTTGGACGCGCTTTGTCAGCTCGGCCACGCGGATCCCACGCTTGGACTGGGCCAACAGGGCCATCGAGACGACGCCGGTGGGCAGCACCACCATGTTCCGCGCGATGCGATTCATCAGGCGCTCGCCGACCTGGGACAGGGCTTCCTGTCGGGCCTCACGGTCCAGCTTTTCCCAGGGTCGGTCCATGGCAGCGAACATCTCACGGACCAGCAAGGGCTGCCCAACCCGCATGAAGACTCGCCCATAGCGCTTGGTGATCACCCGGCTGGCCTTCACGATCTGGCCCAGGTTCTCAGAACGCTTGGGCCCGCCCGCCAGTTCGCGTGCGTAGGCGGTCTCTTCGGCGATCTGTTCGTAGCTGATGGCGACGGGCAGCAGGGTGACCTGGCGGTCGTGGCGCCCCTGGGCCGCGGCGTCGAGCACCATGGAGAGCACGCCCAGGCGGGCCGGCAGCAGCTTGCCGGTGCGACTACGCCCCCCCTCGATGAAGAACTCGACCGGGAACTCGTCGCGGATGAGCTGGCGCAGATAGGCGAAGAAGATCACCGGGAAGATGCGGTCTCCTGAGAAGCTGCGCCGGATGAACATGGCGCCCATCCGCCGCATGATGGGGCCCATCGGAAAGAAGGCCAGGTTCTCGCCCGCGACGACGTGCGGGATCATCACGTCGTGCTCGAAGAGCTGGCTGCTGATCAGCAGGTAGTCGACGTGGCTGCGATGGCAGGGCACCAGCACCGCTGTGCCATCCCGGTAGGCGGTACGGATGCGCTCGATGTCGACGTCGCGCAGGTCCACGCCCGAGTAGATCCGGCTCCAGAGCAGGCGCGTGACGACCCGAGCGGCCGCTACGAAGGGCCACGAGAAACGCGCCGCGATCCGGTCGAGCACCGTCTCTACTTCGGCCTGGACTGACTCGGGGCTGCGCCCGGTGGCGGCCGCTTCGTCTTTGACCAGACGGCGGACCTCGGGACTGTTCACCACCAGCCGGCGATTCCAGCGGTGGCTGCGCACCCGAGGGCCGTGGACGACGCGGCTCTCGCGGTAGAGGTAGCGACGCAGCAAGACTCGAGCCAGGCGAACCTGCCGTTGTACGGGTTGGTCCTGGAGACGCGCCAGCAGCTCGCGCAGGTCGCCCGGCTCGCCGGCCTGGACGAAGGCGTCGCGGTGGCGGGTGGTTACGGCCATCACCTTTTGCATGACCGATGGCCGTTCTTCGCGACCCAATAGCAAGCGACCGACTTCCGTCCGGGCGCGTTCCCAGTTGCGTCGCCAGACCACGACGATTGGGACCAACTGGATCGGTAGATCGGACTGGGACTGGGCCGCCACGAGCGCGGCCATGGGGTCGCTGGCCAGGGCTTCGCCTTTGTTGTCCAGCAAGAAGATCGCGCTGGTCATGCCGTGGGCGACGGCACCAGCCAGCCAGCCCGAGGCGACGGGATCAGGGGCACGCTGGCCGCGCAACCAGCCGCGCAAGGTGCGCCAGCCCAGGCCCAAACCGTCGGCTACAGGGGCGAGCCAGGCGGAGCGGATGCCGTTGGTGAACCGAGCCAGGGGCAAGCGGCGCTGGTTGAGGACCGCGTTGAGCGCCAGCCAGTCCATGCGCGAGCGAGCGTGCAGCACATAGACGACCGGACCGCGGGCCGAGGCGAGGCGCACACGCTCGGCCGAGTGTTCCTCGAGCCGCAAGGCGCGCACGATCCACCACAGACCGCTCAGGTAGAAGAGCAGGCCGAAGTGTCGCTGCATGGCCGATCGATAGCGTCCCTCGGGCGCTGCTGGCAGGTCTCCCCGCGGCGCTTTGGGCACTTGATCGGTCAACACCGGCGGGCTTCCTTCCATCCGGCCGGGCCTAACCTGAAACGGTGGGCGAGCGGGAAACCGGCGTGCCCTCGACCCGCCCCCTTCCAAAGCCGGCAGCCGCCAGGACTTCGCGCCCGACCTGGCGCCAACTGCGCACCCACGGTTGGGTCCGTCTTCCCAGCCACGCAGCCACGGCCTGGGTCATGGCGTCGGTGTCGTCCGGCTCTACGACGGTTCCCCCCTGGCCGATCATCAGGTCCGTGTCCCCGATATTCGTGCCCACCACCGGCGTGCCCTGGGCCCGGTAGTCCAGCACCTTGAGCGGACAGAACCAGGGCGGCGCCTGTGTCTGGTATGGCACCATGCCCACGTCCAAGGCGGCGACGACATCAGCGAGCCCTTGGGGGGCGAGGTGACCGGTCCACAGGGTGTCGTCGGGTAGAGACTCGCCGGGCCCAAGGAATGTGCTGGGATCACGGCGAGGGCCAACCAGCGCCAGCCGGGCCCC
>JAADHA010000660.1 GCA_013152105.1 Oligoflexia bacterium
GGTGATGCGTCAGGACGACGACGGGACGGTCACCGGCGGCCTTGATCTGCGCCGTGGCGAAGGCGCGCTGCTGCAGGGCGGTCCAGCCCATCATCACGGCGTTGGTGTCGAGGACGATGAAGCGCGCGGGGCCAGCGTCAAAGGCGTACCAAGGACCGGGCATGACCCAGGTGCTGCGCGTTGGAGAGGAGCCGGGCGAGGACTGTGGGGCGGGCCCGGCGATCTCTGCCCGGGCCCGGTCGCGGTCGAAGGGAGGGTTGCCGTAGTCGTGGTTGCCCAACACGGCGTAGAAGGGCAGGCCCAGGTCGCCGTAGATGCTGGACCACTTGGTGATCCACTGGGGGTCGTCGGGTCCGGTGATGCCCTTGGGGTAGAAGTTGTCGCCCAGGTAGACGACGAATTGGCAGCCGGGTCCGGTGGCATCGGTCTTGTCCGCACACAACTGTTTGATGGCGGCGGCGACTCGACGCTGGGGATCGTTGCCCTCGCCGGCGTCGCCCAGGGCGATGAAGCGAACCCGCTCGCCAGCGGCGGGCGATGGCGCGGTCGGGTTCACGGTCTGGGGGACCACCGCGGGTCCGGTGGTGCAGCTCAGCAGCAGGACGCCGAGGATCACGATGAGGATCACGATGGGTCTTTTGGCGGTGGGGGCTCCGCCGGAGCGTTGAGTTGCTGGTCTGCCAGCTCGACGAGCGAACCGCGGAAGGCGTTGGCGTAGCGGGGGTGGACGAGACGAGCCTCGACGATCCACACGTCGGGGCGGTCGGCGTCACGGTACACATTGGGCGCACGGCTGGGCGCGATGTAGGGCGAGAGCAGGGAGAGCTCTTCGAGGCGTTGGCGAACCTGGCCGACGGAGAGGTGGGGGTGGACCGGAACGGGAACCAGCACGGGGGCGTAGGAGTCGGGATCAACTCGCAAGGTCTGCGTCATGATCTGGTGGTTGGGGATGCTGACCATCCGCCCATCGTCGACGGTGATGCGCGTGGCTCGCAAGCCCAGTCGGTAGACCACGCCACGGTGGGGGCCGATCTCCAGGCGCTTGCCGGGGTTGATCCGATTCTCGATGGTCAGCACCATCCCAGCAAAGAGGTCGGCCATCAGGTCGCGAGCGCTCCAGCCGATGGCGAAGGCCAGGGCGACGAGCGCGAAGGGGACGGCCAGACCCCAGCCTCGGGGCAGCAGGGAGAGCGCGGCGATCAGGGCGAACAGGATGGTGACGCCGCGCCCGATGCCGGTCAGGGCGGACAAGAGGCGAGGCAGCGCCCCCGACCGTCGCACGCGCCCATGCAGGCGTTCGGTGATGGCTGAGGCGACGAGAGAGATGATCGCCAGGATGAAGAAGACGGCGGCCCGATGCCCCCCGCTGCGGGGAGGCGGTGGCAGGAAGTCCTCGGCGAAAGACTGACGGTTGAGGTGGTCGCTGAGCTTTTCGTGCGCCTCGGACTGCTGCGAGGCCGACTGCTGCGAGGCCGACTGCTGCGAGACTGACTGCTGCGAGCCAGGCTGCTGGGGGACGGCCGCCGCCTCTGTCAGATCCAGTAGCGGCTGCCCAGGACTCAGCGCGCTGGGCGGGACCGGACGCGCATCGACCGAAGTGGGGGCTGGGGACGCCTCGGCCGGCTCGTGCGGCTCGCTGGGAGAGGATGGCGGTGCAACGGGTGAGGGGCCGAGCAGCTCAACGGGGGGAACAGGACCAAGTTCGGGCCCGGTGGCGTAGGGATGACCGGGATCGATGACGTCGCCCAGCACGATGTCTACGGTGGGCAGCCCGGCCTGACCAGAGGCTTTGGGAGTCCAGTCGTCGGGCCAAGGACCCAGGACCGGAACCTGGTCCTGGAAGCGGTCGGCGATCTGGCTTGGCACCCAGTCGGGATGGTCCAGGATCACGGGTCCAAGGGGCGCTTCGTCTGGAGATGGCTCGGCCTGGCTCGGAGTCTCTGCGGCCTGGCTCGGATCCTCTGCGGCCTGGCTCGGAGTCTCCGCGGCCTGTGTCGAAGGATCGGCTGGCTCAGTCTGTACGGGAGCAGGGGTCTCCTGGGCGCTCGCAGGCGGTACCAGCAGCGTCCAGAGCAGCGTCCAGAGCAGCGCCCCCAGCAGCGTCCTGCCCGGCCGGATTCCACGGTGTGCGTTGGTGAAGCTCATCCGACCAGCCTCCGCTCGCGCAGGATGCGGTAGATGGCGCCCGCCAGCTCTTCGCGGAAGCAGTAGGCGTCGTGTTCATTGCGCCTGAGCAGGCCCCAGTGGGTCAAGCGAGCCAGCAGGGCGCGGCTCTTCTCGACGGGAAGCTGGAACTGGATGGCGTGGTTCTCGGCGGTGATGCGGCCGCTGCGGGCGACCTGGCGCAGGGTGATGATCAGGTCATCAGGCAGGTCGCGCAGGGCACGCACGGGGGGAGGAGGAGGTGACCCGAGCCACGCCGTGTCGGTGTTCGAGTCGATGGCGGTGATGCTGGCCATCCACAAGCGAAGCGCGTCCCCGAGTACGCCGCCGCTGTCACGGTGCAGGGCGTTGAAGTAGTGCTGTTCGAAGAGGGCCAGTTCGCGTGCGCGAGGGTTGAGGGCGTCCCGGATCCACCAGGGGAAGCTGTCTTCGGGACGGCGAAACTGTAGCTTATAGCCGCTCATCGCGTGTCGCGAGAGGATGGCTCGACGCATGCCTGCCGGGTTGAGGGCTTCCAGGTCCATGCGCTCGGGAAAGGCGTCGTGGAGGGGCACGGGGCGGTCCGCGTAGGCCCACACGGGGCGCTCTGCCGCGACCAGCCAGCCGACCTGGCTGCTGGTCGCCACCACGCCCGCCACGAAGCGACGCAGCAGATCGAAGCCCCCGGGGCGGATGTCGAAGAGCCAACGGAAGCCGTCCACGGTGATGATGGTGGGGCGAGCGTGGGCTGCGGCCAGGCGTGCGATGGTGATCATCTCTTCGACGAGCTGAGCGTCCAGTCCGGGTGCTTCCAGTTCGAAGCGGTGGATCCGGGCGCGGTCGCCCAGCCCGCGGATCAGCGCCTGCTGGACGGCGCCCTTGCCCATGCCGCTGACCCCGACGCCGGCGACGGCGCGGCTGCTGCCTGGACCCTCGCCGATGAGGACACGCCGCAAGCGCGAGACTTCGTCTTCTCGACCCGCCAGCATATCGCCGGCTTCAAGCGCACGATCACTGAACAGACGGCGATAGGCGATGGGGATCTCGACGCGTTCCTGCGGCGGCGCGAAGGCGGGACCCCGCCTGTCCTCGGCGTTGGGCAGGCCCATGATCTTGCGGGCTTCATGCAGCGCGTCCTCGCCCAGGGTCGCGCGTGCGACGTGCAGGATCCGCCCGGCCAGGCTGGCGGCGCGGGTGGCGGCGCTGGCCAACTCGCGCCGGCCCTGGGCCAGGGTGCGCTGGGCCAGGCGGGCCCGGATCTCGGCGACCTGTCCAGATACCAGGACATTGCGCAGGCGGTCGAGGTTGCCCAGAACCGCGGTGTGTACGCTGGATTGGACCTCGTCGGCGAGCTGATCGGTCTGGGTCTGCAGTTCTTGGGCCCGCCGGGCCAGACGGCGCAGGGTGGCGGCCAGGGACTGCTCCAGGGCCTGCATGCTGTCGTCTGCGTTGGCCGCCGTGTTGCCGGTCCCAAGCTCGGCGCGGGCCAGCTCGGCGTGGAAGACCAACATCCGGTCGATGTCTTCGATCCCGCGAGCGAAGGAGTCGACCCGGTCCTGGAGCTGCTTGGCGAGGTCGGACAGCTCGCGACCGGTCTCGCTCTCGATGAAGGCCCGGACGAGGTCTCGGAAGGCGATGTCGACGAGGGGCGGAGGGACGGGGATGCCTCGGCCGGTGGGACCGCCCGGGTCGAAGACGACCTGGTAGCGGTCGGTGAGCCCGTCGACCGCGCCGGTGAGCGTGACCATCAGGGTCTCGAAGGGGGGCTGGGCGCGCACCGTGCCGCGGTATTGCTGGGCGATACCGACGACCTCGTCGACGACCCTGGACACCGGCAGGAGCAGGGCTTCGACCGCGTTGAGCACGATCTCGGGGTCCGTGGGTGCTTCGTGCAAGAGCTGCCCGACCCGGACGACGGCTTCGTCCATGGCGTCCTGGACGCGGCCGAGCTGCAGGCTCATACGACCGCGCACGTCGCGGGCGGCTTCTTGGGCGATGCCCAGGGTCTCACCGCGAACCTGCTCGGTCAGCCGGATGACATCTAGCTCCATGGCCAGGGCGGCCGCGCTGCCGCCGGTGTGTTGGCTGGCGCTGTCCAGGCCGTCGAAGATGGCGGCGGTCGCGCGGCCGCTGGCCTCGTAGATGCGTGAGAAGCGGTAGTCTCGCGCCACCAGGGCCGGCGTACCGGCCACGGTCAGCAGCTCGGCGTACTCTCGGTAGGCGCGGCCCAGCGCCGCCGCGCTGACCCGGACGATCTCGTCCGAGAAGCGGTCGATGGCTTGGGTCAGCAGGTGGAACTCTTCTTCCAGCTCTTCGCGCAGGTGGCCGAGCAGCTCGACCCGACGCGCGGTGTCGACGACCGGTGGTGCGTCTCTGTGCTTGTCTGGCTGTGGGGGGCCCTGGGCCTGGGCCTGGGCCTGGGCCTGGGCGGTCTCGATGACCTGGTCCAGGGTGTGATCGAAGGCTTCAAAGAGGTTGCGGGTGCGCGCCAGGATGAAGTGCTCTTCAAGGATCATCACGCCGACAGCGTCACGCAGGTAGATCGGGATCTGTCCGACCAGCACGAAGCGCGCGATGGCGCGGGGCTCGATGATGCGCAGGGGTGTGTCGCCGACCAGCCGGCGGAGGAACATCCAGACTCGGGCGAGGGTGCGGCGCGCGCGGACCCATGCGGTGTCTGTGTCGCGAGGGGCGATGTGTTCGGGGAGGAGGGGGGCGGTCAGCGCCGCGGGGAGGGCCTGGCAACAGCGCTCGACACTCTCGAAGAGGGCGGCGATGGCCTTGTGTTCGGTGCGGAAGTCGACGCTGGCGGCGCGGTCCAGCAGCAGCGCCTTCCAGTGGTCCGCCAGCTCGCCCCGTTGCAGGGCCAGCGCGGTCCACAGGTCTTCGTCCGACACATTCGGGTCGGCTGCCTGGAGGGTAGCCCTGCGGTGGCTGCGCAAGAATTCCTTGCGGAGGAGCTGGCTGAAGCTGAGCGCGGACTCTCGACGCCGCGCCACGACGCCGTAGCGCAGGTCCCGGACCATGGCGTCCAGGTCGCGTTGGAGCTCGCGGCACTGCTCATCCAGACGGCGGTCGCCCGTCCGAGGGGCACCGCCCCAGGGATCGAAGTCGGGGCGGCCGGGCTCGGGCAGCCACTGGGCCATCCGGGTCGGGGGAACGGGTTGTTGGGGTGCGCGCGCGGCTTCCTCGGTCTCGGGGTCGAGCATGGCGGTGGCGGTGGCGGCGGCGGCGGCGGCTTCGCGGTCGATCTCTCCGGCTTCTCCAGAGAGGCTTAAGGACCACTTCAACAGCACCGGTCCGATCATCTCGTTGAGGGCGATGGCGGCCAGGCCGAGGGTCTCGAAGTCCATGCCCCAGCCGTCGAAGTCGTGGCCGACGGCCAGCGCGATCGTCAGGGCGATGCCGGCCTGCGGGGCCAGGCCCAGGAAGGCGTAGCGGCGGACGCTGTCGGGGAGCGGGACCAGGCGGGCCGAGAGGCGAGCCGCGGCGAGATAGCCCCCCAGGCGCAAGACGACGATGGCCAGGGCGAAGGGGGCCATCGTGGTGATGGCGTCGACGTGCAGGTCGGCGCCGACCAGGGTGAAGAAGAGCACGTAGACCGGGTGACTCAGCCGGGTCGCGACAGCCTTGAAGAGCTTGCCCTGGCCGGTCGCGTTGTTGAGCAGCGCGCCGGCGGTCAGGAAGGTCAGCAGGGGAGAGGCGTCCAGGCCGGTCGCGACCCACGACGCCACGAAGCACAGGCCGACCACGGCGATGAGCGCGTCACCTGCCAAGTGCTTGAGCGCCGCGGCGGCCAGCCCCGAGCAGCAGGGAGCGGCCAAGCTGGGCCAACACATCGGCCGCATCGCTGCTGTGACCGCCCGCGCCGGTCAGGGCCTGGCCGATCGCCACGGCGATCGCGAAGAGCACCACCACCTGGATATTGTTGATGATGACGGTGGTCAGGATGGTGTCGGTGAAGCGCCCCTTGGCCCGAGCCTCGCTCATCACGGCCAGGCTGACGGGCGGGCTGGCTGCCATCATCACGACGCCCAGCAGCAGCCCCACGGTGATGGTCAAAGGCCAGCCGGCCTGGTCCAGCCAGGGCAGGGCGATGCCGGGCACGATCCCGCTGGTCGCGGTGGCAAAGGCCAGGCCCCCGGCGAGGCTCAACACGATGAGGGCCAGGGACAGGACGGTGACGCCCTTCCACTGCTTCACCAGTCCGCCGATCTCCAGGGCCGCGCCGGCTTCCATGGCGATGAGGGCGATGGCCAGGATGTCGAAGATCTTGAGCTGGGCGATGACTTCCGCGTCGAGCAGGCCCAGGAAGTGGGGCCCGCAGGCCACGCCGGTCAAGAGATAGCCGGTGATGTGGGGGAGGTGGACCTTTTCGGCCAGCGCTCCCAGCGTGTAGGCCGCCAGGATGATGAAGCCGAAGGCCACCATCGCCAGGGCAGAGCCCGTCGCGTCGCCGTGCAGGGCCGTGAAGGAGCCCAGCTCGGCCATGGTCCAGAAGAGTACCGCGACGATCAGCAGCTTCCGGAGCATCTAGCGCCTCCAGAAGGACGGCACGAAGAGCGCCAGAAGGGCGAAGAACTCGAGGCGGCCCAGCAGCATGCAGAAGCTGAGGACCATCTTGGATCCCGCGGAGAAGAACGCGTAGTTCTGCGTGGGTCCGACCAGGCTGAGCCCGGGGCCCACATTGGCGACGCAGGCCAGCGAGGCCATCATGGCGGTGGTCAGGTCCACGGAGTCGAACAGCGCGACGAGCACCCCGCCGATGCCGACGGTCAGCATGTAGACGCTGGCGAAGGCCAGGGTCTCGGTGACGACCGCGGGCGGCACGGTCTGCTTGCCCAAGCGCAGGGGTGCGATCAGGGCGGGGCGGAAGCCTCGGCGGATCTCGTTTCGGATCGCCTTGAAGATGATCGCGATCCGAACCATCTTGATGCCCCCGGCGGTCGATCCGGCCGAGCCTCCGAAGAAGTACAGCACGACCAGCAGGGTCTTGGAGAAGGTCGGCCAGGCGTCGAAGTTATCGGTGCCAAAGCCCGTGGTCGTCATGATCGACGCGACCTGGAAGCTGGCGTAGCGGGCGGACTGGCCCACGCCTTGGTGTACCGAGCCGTGAATGTCGATGGTGACGAGCACCGTCACCGCCAGGAAGATGCCGATGTAGAGGCGAAACTCGGTGTTCTCCCAGAAGATGCGTGGACCACCCTTGAGCACTTCATAGAACAGGCTGAAGTTCGATCCGGCGATGATCATGAAGACGGTGATGATCAGGTCGACGGGCACGCTGTGAAAGGCCGCGACGCTGGCGTTTCGGGTCGAGAAGCCGCCGGTCCCCATGGTGGAGAAGGCGTGGCCCAGGGCTTCGAACCAGTCCATGCCGGCCAGCATCAACAGGGCGACTTCGGTGAGGGTGATGACGGTGTAGATGCGCCACAGGACGCTGGCGGTCTCGCGGATCCGCGGCGCCAGGCCGTCGCTGGGCGGACCGGGTGACTCGGTTCGGAACAGGTGCTTGCCACCCACGCCCAGGGCCGGGAAGAGCGCGACGAAGAGCACCACGATGCCCAGGCCGCCCAGCCAGTGGGTGGCCAGCCGCCAGAGCTGGAGGGGGGGCGAGAGGCGGTGCTCGATCTCGGGCAGGATGGTGGCGCCCGTCGTGGTGAAGCCGCTGACGGTCTCGAAGAAGGCGTCCCAAGGCGTAAAGTGCGCGCCGATAATGAACGGGATGCCACCGAAGATGCCGATGGCCACCCAAGACGCGGAGACGATCACCAGGGCTTCGCGCCGGCCGATGTGGGCGGGACCGGACCGGCCCAGCAGGATGGCCAGACCACCAAAGCCGGCGCAGATGGCGGCGGAGACGACCATGGATGGCGTCCCCGCCAGACCTCCTCGTAGCGGTCCCACCAAGCCGCACAGCGCCATGCAGACGCTGAGCACCAGCAAGACCAGACCGGTCGGCCGGGCGGCGGATCGGAGCAGGTCGCCGCGGTTGGGCAGGCTGACGTGGATGGTGGAACTCGGTAGTGCGAGGGGGGAGAGTTTTGGGGAAGAGGCGGCTCAGAGCATCCGGCGGCGGAACAGGCGTTCGACCTGGGAGCGGGTCGACGTCGTGGTCAGGACGACGACGGTGTCGCCGGCCGCGATGACATCGTCGCCGCGGGGAATCCGGGCCTTGCCCTGGTTGACGATGGCCCCCAGGATGGCGCCGCGGGGGAAGTTGAGGCGCTTGATGGGCGTCCCGATCAGCCGGCTGCTGGCGGTCGCCTCTAGCTCCAAGACTTCGCCCTGGCCGCCTTCGAGGACCGTCAGGCTCTTCAATTCCGCCTGGCGTACCCACCGCAGGATGTGGTCGCTGGCGGTCTGGCGCGGCGACAGCACGATGTCGATGCCCAGTTGACGGTAGATGTCCATGTAGTCGGGTCGGCGGACCAGGCTGACGGTGCGTGGTGCGCCCACTCGCTTGGCGAGCAGGCCGCTCATCAGGTTGACCTCGTCTTCGTGCGAGACCGCGCAGAACAGGTCAAAGCTGCCGACCTGTTCCTCTTCGAGCAGGGTCAGGTTGGTGCCGTCGCCCTGGACGACGGTGATCTGGGAGTGGGTGGCAGCCAGACGCTCTGCCACGGCCAGGTTCTTCTCGATGACCAACACTTCGGTGTCGGCCGCCGCGAGCTGGCTGGCCAGGGCCTCGCCGACGACGCCGCCGCCGACGATGCAGACGCGAGATGCCTCGCGACCTCCGCAGAATTGTTCTTCGACCGCCTCCATGTGACCGCTGCGGCCGATCAGGTAGACCCAGTCCCCGGGCAGCAGGACATCCGCGCCGCCGGGGACGAAGAGTTCCCGGTCTCGCACGACCGCGGCGACCAGCGCGCCGGAGGGGATGTGCAGGTTGGTCAGTGGTTTGTGGAGGACCTTGCTGTTCGCGCCCAGCTCGAGCTTCACCAGCTCGATGCGATTGCCGGCCAGGCTCAACACGTCCAGCGCCCCGTGGCTGCGGGCGATCTGGGAGATCTCCTGGGCGACCAGCACGCGGGGATTCACCACGACATCGATCCCCAGCAGGCCGTACTGGATGCCCTGGGAGATGCGGCTGTACTCGTTGCCTTGCAGGCGTGCGACCGTGCGTTTCGCGCCGATGTGCTTGCTGGCCAGGGCGGCGAGCAGGTTGACTTCGTCGATGTTGGTGGCCGCGACGACCAGGTCGGCCCGCTCCGCGTGGGCCTTGTGCAGGACATCCAGGCTGGCCCCGTAGCCCTGCAAGGTGGCGACATCGGCCCGCTCGCTGACCCGGGCCAGCGCGGCCGCGTCGTTGTCGATGGCCACGACATCGTGTTGTTCGCTTTGGAGGATCTGGGTCACGTAGCGACCGACCTCTCCCATGCCGACGACGATGACGTACATTCACACGCTCCTTTCCGGCGGCAAGCCGGGCTCGTCGCGTTGGATGTCTCCGCCGTCGATCAGCAAGGCCTTGAGCTGGCGTGCCGAGGTCAATTCGCTGAGTACGACGCTGACAAGGACGGTTGTAAAGACGATGTCGACCACTGGGCCGTCGAACACGATGCGGTAGCTGATCGCCATCGCGACGGCCACGTCCCCTTGGCCCAGCAAGCCGCGGCCGATGTCATGGGGCAGCCGGTTGCTGCTGCTGCTTGCGCTGGCCCAGCCACCCAGCAACTTGGCCGCGAAGCGCAGCAGCAGGTAGGCGAGGACCACCACCAGGCCGACGACGGGTATTGGCTGCCACAGGGCGCCCGCCAGGACCAACAGCATCAGCGTGACGGTGCGGTGTTGTCGCTCCATCGCTTGGAGGATGAGATCCGAGCAGCGGGCGACGTTGGCCAGGGTGGTGCCTAGCACAAGATTCACCAGCAAGGGCGAGAGCTTAAGGAAGTAGGCCGCACCCGAGGCGAAGACGATGATGCCGAGCACCGCCAGGAAGATGTGGTCCTTGTCGTCGACCCCATCGCCGATGAACAGCCGGAAGAGCACGCCCAGGCCCACACCCAGGCCGACGGTGACCAGCAGCCAATTGGCATAGGTCCAGTTCCCGTGAGCGGGGTCCTGTGCGTGGTAGACGCAGAAGACGATGCCAAAGGCCACGATGGACAGGAGCTCGGCCGCGCGCATGGTGCCCAGGAGCAGGTCCGTGAGCGGGCCCTTGGCGGCGAAGCGTCGGCGCAGCAGGGTCATCGGGCTTGCGCTGCTGACGGTGGCGCTGGCTGCCAGCACCCACGCCGCGGCGGCGGCCTCGGCGGGGGCGATGGCGCCCAAAAAGCCCGTCTGTAGTAGCAGGTAGCTGCCCAGACCCACCGACACACCGACCGCGATGAACTCGGCCAGGGCCAGGTGGCTGGCGTCATCCGTCCGGTTGACCAGGGTTCGGAAATTGGCCTGCAAGCCGAAGAGCAGGCCGACACCGCCGATGACCAGGCTCATCACCGGTCGCAGGTTGTGCAGGCCCTCGACCGAGAGGGCCGAGCCCCCTGGCATCATCGGACCGACCAGCAGGCCGAGGATCACGTACTCGACGCCGGTGGTCACCAGGAAGCGCGCCTGCAGTCGCTCCACCACGAAGTGGGCGAGTATGTAGGCCACGGCCGCGAGGGCGATGAGGAAGAGGACCGTCTGCAAGGGGTCCCGGCTCCGGAGTCAGGTTCAGTCCGTCGGCCATTCTATTGGGTGACAGGGCACGTAGCTCAGTACCTCGCGGGCGCGGGTCCCGTCGAGGACCCCAGAGTAGTGGAAGCGCCGGCGGTTCATGCCATAGCGAAAGTCGCCGCCGGTGATTCGGCTGCGCAGGTGGTAGAGCGGCGACAGCAGTGAACTGGCGAAGGGGATGCCGATCCGGCCCCAGGCTCGGATCGCCGCGGTGAGGGGAAGGGTGTCGACGCCAGGGATGTTGAAGACCCCCTGGGCGTCGTTGTGCACGGCTTTTTGGATGGCGGCCGCGCAGTCCTGGATGGTGAGCAGGTTGAGCATGGGGTCGAAGCCCGCGGGGCGCAGGCAGATCGCGCTCTCGAGGTAATCATAGAGTTGGCTGCCCGTGCCGGGGGCCAGAACCTCGGCGGTGCGCAGTACCACGATCTGAAGCGGTGTCATGCCCATGCGGGTGCAAGCGGTGACATCGGCCTCGACCCGGTCGCGGATCCACTGGGGGGCGCTGCCGGTCATATTGAGGGGGTGGTGCTCGGCGATGAGGACCGGCAGGTCGCGCTGGATCTGGTAGACCGCCGCGTCGCTGCGCATGACCAGGCGCCTGACTGAGGGGTGGCGCTCGGAGAGGCTGAGCAAAGAGCGGACCGCTTCGACGTTGTAGCGGTGGACCTGCGCGCTCTCGTCGCGCGCCGTTCGGTGGAGCTGGGTGTGGGCGATGATGTCGATGTCGAGATCGCGGGCCTTGCCGAAGAGCAATTCATGGACGCGACGGCTGCTGGAGAGGTCGACAGGGATGACGGTGAGTCGGTCGTCCTTGGGCAGGTGCCCGGCTTCCTTCCAGGGCACGGCCAGCACTTGGTCGACCCGCGAGTCATCCAGCAGGTCGCGCACCAGACGTTCGCCCACCGGGGCGTCCGCGCCCGTGACCATGACGTTGACGGGACGCTTCATTTGAAGATCCCGCGGCGCTGCTTGAGCCCCTTGTCGACCAGGCCCTGTACGGCGTCTTGGATACGGGCGGCAGCCTGGTGCACGATGGCGGAGTCGTCAGCCTGGTCGGGGGTGGTCTCGCGGTCCAGGGGGATGGGGGGGCCCCAGTGCAGGTGGTAGCGCACCGGCAGGGGAATGGGCACCGCGGGAATGGGGACCTCGGGGATGCCGAAGGGCTTGCCCAGGCGATGGCTGGTGGTGAGCTGAGGCATCTGCTCTTCGGCGCCCACGACGGCGCAGGGCACGACGGGTGCGCTGTGTCGAATGGCCATCTCGACGAAACCCACTCGGAAGGGCCGCAGCTTGTAGCGTTCGGACCAGGGCTTGACGATGCCCGGCGTACCCTCGGGGAAGATCATCAGCAGCTCGCCGGACTCCAGCAGGGCGCGGGCGTTCCCGCGGCTGCCGCCGACCATGCCGTTGCGGGCGAAGAGGGTGCCGATGAAGGGCAAGCTGGGCACGAAGTGGTCGGCCACCGCCCGCGCGACCCGCGGTGGGTTGGTGTGGCGCAGGACATCCAGCCAGATCATCATCCCGTCGATGGGGATGTTGCCGGAGTGGTTGGCGACCAGGATCGCGGGACCGTGCTGGGGGATGTGTTCATGGCCCGTGCTCTGGACCCGGAAGTAGTGGTCGTAGAGGGGTCCGGCGATGAGGGAGCCCAGGGCGACGAAGTCGGGGTGCATGCCGAAGGCGTCATAGCCGTGGCCCGCGTCCTGGAAGTGAAGACCGGCCAGGCGCAGGCGTTCTTCTTCAGGCAGGCCCGCCTGGGCGAGGGCCCGGGCGATAGCAGGAGGAAAGGGCATGGCCGTGGTTTACCACGGGCCGCACGGCGGTGGGGGCCGGGTCGCGCGCTCAGCGATCGGAGATGGCCTGGCGATAGGCGGCCGCGGCGCGAGCGGGGTCGCCCAGGCGTTCGTAGATCTGCCCGGCCAGGGCGTGGAGGCGGGCGTCTTGCAGGCCGGAGGCGCCCCGGCTCAGGGCCCGGTCGATGGTCTGCAGGGCGGCGGTGTGCTGCCCGA
>JAADHA010000654.1 GCA_013152105.1 Oligoflexia bacterium
AGCCCTTTGCTCGACGCGTGGCCGACGACGAGTGGCTGGCCCCGGACGAGGGCTACGCGCGAGCGAGCAGTGGACGAGGACCGGCCCTGCCGCCCGAGCTGGCCACGCCCTGAGTCGCTCAGGGCTGGAGCACTGCGGGCTGGATCGCTGCCGCCCGGCCCCAGGCATCCCAGGCGACGACCTGGGTCGGAAGCTCGACGTAGCCGTTGGGCTCACCGAGCGGTCGATGGCCGCCTTGGACGGTCAGCGCCACCGCGTTGTCGGCATCGAAGAAGGTGAGGCCCTGGTCTTGGCGAGGGACGGGTGGCTTGGGCCAGGCGGCGGGCTGGTCCAGGATGGCGTCGAGGAGGACGGTGGCCAGTGGGCGTGCATCGCCGCCGGCGAGGGTGACACAGAGCGCGACATTGCCGTCGCGGGTGATGATCACCGGGCCGGTCGTGAGGGCCGCGTCACCGATGCCGACCAGCGGCGAGAGCGGGGCTTGGATCGCACGGGCTGCGTCGTCCACCCACGCCAGCGCCGCGTCCTGGGTCCGTCCCACGAACACGCGGACCACCCCCAAGGGCTGGCCGGCGTCGTCGAGGGCGGGCGCTTCCCAGCCGCTGTCGGGCGAGAGGAAGGTCGCGGGGCCCAGACCGTCCACACCTTGGACCGGGATCCCAGCGTGCATGCCGCCGGCATAGCTGACCATGGTTGTCACGAGGAGTACGATGATCACTGGATCCTCACGCGACTATCGTCGTAGTAGTACCCGGCCGTACCGGACCGCACCAGGCGGTCGAGGTATTCGGTGCCAGAGACCGACTGGACCATCAGTTCGGTCCACGGTTCGCTGCCAGGGTCCTTGTCCCCATCCAATTCCAGGGTCGCGTCCCAGATGGTGGTCGACAGGTCATTTGTCGTGACCGCGTGGTACGAGAAGCCGCAGCTATACGGCCCGAAGGGGCAACTGGTGTAGTCGTCTACCCCGATGGCCTTGATCTCGTTCAGGCCGAAGTTGCTCAGGATGATCGAGTAGTCCAGGGGCACGCCCAGCATATTGGCGAAGACCCCCATGATGCCTGCGCAATCAGAGCAGTTTACGATGTTGCCATTGGTGCGGTCCAGGAAGGACCGAAAGTTGATGCGCCCGCTACTCCAACTGCCGCCGTAGCTTGTGTAGAAGCTGGCCCCGCTGACTGTGTCGTAGCGCAGTCCCAATTCGGTGTAGACCCAGTCGATGAGGGCGCTGAGGATCGCCGTGTCCGTGGCTTCGACCCCGTCAATGCCGCGCAGGGCTTGGTCCACCGCAGACACCCAGGCCACGTGTGGGGAGCCCCCCCTGGCAAAGGTCGCCGGTCCCATCAGGGCGTAGGCCCGGTAGGGCACATCCTGAGTCATCACGGTGCGGCCGTCGGCTTGAAGCGCCAGCGTCAGGCTGTCGTCGAAGATGCCGATCGAGCTGCCCAGCGTGTCGGTGCGCGCGAAGACCAGCCTGCCCTCGGCCACACTGCCATCCAGCAGCTCCCAGCCGTCGGCGGTGGCGGTCCAGCTCAGGGCGTCGGCCGCGTCGCCCAGGTCGTTGCCCAGGACCAAGGTGATCACCGGGTGACTGTCGTACTGGTAGCCGACCGGCAGGTTGACATCCGTCCAGCTTTCGGGCGGAGCTTCCAGGTCGTTGTAGACTTCAGGCACCATGGTCGCGGTCTCGTCGATGCCCTCGCCCATGGTCGCGCCATCCAGCCGAAAAGCGGCTTCGGTCGCGCCATCGTCCCAGTAAGGGCTGGCGCCGAGGGCCTTGTACCAGAGCAGGGGAAGGCGGATGTCGTCGTCGCGCCCGCTGCCCCCCCAGGTCCCGCTGATGAGCCCGGTCCGAACCACGTACAGGTCCAGGCTCTGGGTGTCGAGAGTGTCGGTCCCGTCCAGCATGCTGACGCGGGCCGTGTAGGTACCGGTCGGCAGCGGCTGGCCGTCGCCATCCCGTCCGTCCCAGGACAGGCTGAGCCGCTGGGTGCTTGGGTCGCCGTGCGCCACCACTGGCTGGGCCCCCTGGGCGAGGTCCACGACCACCGCTCCCTTGGCGTCCGTGATCTCCATGTCCAGCGTGACCGCCCGGCCCGTGGGCCACAGCGTGGCGGTCAGCGCCAGTGGGTCTCCTCGGAGGGGATCCATCACGGTCCGTGCGAGGCTGAAGGTGAGGGTGGGTGGAGGCGGGAGCGCGGTGCCGCTGTCGGTGCCGCTGTCGGTGCCGCTGTCCGCCCCGCTGTCGGCGGTCGTGGCAGCCGTGCCGGTGTCCATTCCGGTGTTGGTTCCAGGGGTGCTTGCGCCGCCGTCGGTGCCGCCCGTGCAGGCCAGCAGGAGCGAGATCAGGATGGTCATGCAGAGAATGTAGCCAAGATGGGGGGCGAGGGGGTAGGAAAGCCGTCAGGACTGGAGGCAAGCATGGACAGCCGCGTGACCGACCTCGAGGTTCGGCTGAGCTTCATGGAAAAGAATATCGCCGACCTCGACCAGGTGATTCAAGAGCTTGCTGGCCACATCGACGCCATGCGCACCGACCTCGACGGCGTGCGTGCGGCCCTGTCGCGAGACGTGGAGACCAGCCGGGACCTCGCCGAAGAGCGTCCGCCGCACTGGTAGCCGGGCTCCTCACCTCCTCCCTCTCCCCCTCCATCTCTCTACCCGGGTGGTCTTTCCCCCGGCGGAGCCAGCCATGGCCAAGCGCTTCCTCTCCGGCATCCAGCCCAGCGGCTTGCTGCACCTGGGCAACTACTTCGGTGCCATCCGCAAGCACGTCGAAAACCAGGACGACGCCTACTACTTCATCGCCAACTACCACGCGCTCACGACGGTCCAGGACGCCGATCAGATGCGCCGCAACACCTTCGATGTGGCCGCGACCTACCTCGCCTGCGGGCTCGATCCCGACCGCGCCGTCTTGTATCGGCAGTCCGACGTCCCCGAGGTCTGTGAGCTGATGTGGTTGCTGCTGACCGTGACGGGGGCGGGCTTGCTGGAAAAGGGTGTGTCCTACAAGGAAAAGAAGGCCCGCGGCATCTCGACCAGCGCCGGCCTGCTGGCCTACCCGGTGCTCCAGGCGGCCGACATCCTGGCTGTGGACGCCGACATCGTGCCGGTCGGCAGCGACCAGGTCCAGCACATCGAGTTCGCGCGTGACATGGCGGCCAGCTTCAACCACCGCTACGGCGACGTGTTTCGCCTGCCCGGCTACCAGCTCGGGACGCCCGTCCCGGTGCCGGGCATCGACGGCCAGAAGATGAGCAAGTCCTACGACAACCACATCCCCATCTTCCTGCGGGGCAAGGCGCTCAAGAAGCGGGTCATGGGGATCAAGACCGACAGCACCCCCGTAGAAGCCCCCAAGGACCCGAGCGCCTGCACGGTGTTCGCGCTCTACAGCCTGTTCGCCACGCCGGCCGAGCGCGCCGCCATGGCCGAGAATTACCGCGGTGGCGACTACGGCTATGGCCACGCCAAGCTGGCCCTGCTCGACCAGATCAACGCCTTCTTCGGCCCCATGCGTGAGCGTCGCGACTACTACCAGCAGCACCCAGACCAGGTCGAAGACATCCTGGTCGAGGGCGGCAAAAAGGCCCGTGCCGTCGCTCGCCGGACGACCGACCGAGCGCGGCAGGCTTGCGGGATGGCCTGAAGCCGCGTCCTCTCACAAGCAGTACCAGTCCGTGTCCTCTTCTACGCAGGTCTGGGTGCCGGCGCAGTCCTGAGTGTCCACGCAGGGGATCGCACAGGCCGAGACGCCCGCGATGTCGGCACAGACGTGGCCTTGGTCACAGTCTTCATCGACCTTGCACGCGTAGCCCTCGCACACGCCGGACAGGCAGGTGCCATCCTGTTTGCACTGGGTGCTCTCGTCGCAGGCCTCGCCCATCGCGACGTGACGGGCGAAGGGCTGGCTACCGCAGGCAAGCAGCACCATCGTCAGCACGCTGGCCAGCACCACAGTCATCGGCCCGCGGAACCGGTGGGGGCGAGGGCGTCTCACCAGCATTGGGCGCGTCCTCCAGTCAGGTTCCGGTCGAGCTGACCCATCAGCGTGGCCTCGGCGGTCAGCGCGGTGTCGGTGAGCTGGTCGGCGACCGCGGTCAGGCGAGCCTGTGCGTCTTGTACCGGCTGGCGCGCCTCGGCCTGGGTCAGATCGCCATCACAGAAGCGGCCGGCTGCGTCGAGGGCGTCCACCTCGTCCAGCAGGAAGCTCATCTTGTAGACACCCAGGTCGTCGGCCAGGGGGCTGGTGTCGCCCAGGGCGCTGTTGGACCAGGCCGTGCCGCCTTCGTAGGCCAGGTCCAGGGCGGTGTGTACGGTGCCACCTTCATCCGCGGGGACGTAGCTGATGTCGAAGCTGGCCAATGCGTCTCCGGCGGAGGGCAGCCCATCGTCTCCCGTGCTTGGGTCGCGCGCCAGGACCACGGCGATCCCGCCGTCCTTGCTGCTCAGGAAGAGGGTGCTGGCGCCGAAGTCGATCCCCGCTACGCCGAAGTCCCCCGCGCCGTCGTCCATCGGGGCCCCCACGGCGTTCACGAAACGCCAGCCCGAGGCCGCGGTGAGCTGAACCTCTAGATCGTAGGCCAGCGGGGTCACCAGGTAGTCGAAGTCTTCGTCAAAGGCCGCGGCGATGGCGTCCTCGTCCCGCAAGTAGACGTAAGCGCCGCCGCGCACCTCGCTCATCTCCTCGGCCAGCTCGATCCCCAGGTCCAGCCCCGTGCCGAACACCGTTAGGCCGATGCCGGCCTCGCCGTAGTAGCGAGCCATGCCTGTGAAGGTGCTGAGACCCGTGCCACCGACGTTCGGCTGGGCGTCGGTGAAGAGCATCACCCGGTCCTCGGCGCCGCCATCTTCGGCGCTGGGTGCGACCTGATCGTAGGCCAGCTTCAGGCCCGCTTCGATGTTGGTGCTGCCGCCGGAATTCAGGCGATCGATCTGGTGGCGGAAGGTGGCCAGGCCATCTGTGTCCATGACCGTGGGCTCCATGAGCAGGTCGGCGTCTTCGTTGAAGACCACCAGGCTCACCGTGTCATCGGCCGTCATGCGGTCGGCGAGGGCCTGCAGAGCGACCTTCATCGAGTCGATCTTGCTGCCGCTCATGGACCCACTGATGTCGACCGCCAGCCCCAGGTTGAGGTCGCGCCGTTCGAAGGTGTCCGCCGTGATCGAGGTGCCGAAGCCGACCTGCACCACCACTGAGCCGTTGTCAGGTTCGACCGCGGCCTGGGCCCGTGGGCAGAGGATTGTCTCGCAGTCCGGGCCGGATAGAGGCAGATCGTGCTCGCTGAACAGGCCCTCGGGGGACCAGTCCGAGCCGTAGGGGATGCCGCCCGAGGCGATGATGTCGCGGGCGTAGCCGATGTCCTGCGCACCGCCCGTGGTCACGCCCAGAGCATTGGCCCCACTCATGGACGCTTCCATGCAGCCGGGGCCTAGCAGGGCCAGCAGCAGGGAGAGGGCAGCGAGCGAGGTGCGAGTGTTGGTCATATGAGGCTCCGTGTGAGGGGACGCCTTCGGTTTACGCAAGGTCTGTGCCAGGGCCGATGATGTCGATGGGGACGGGTTCTGTGAATTGGCGGGGGTTGGTTTGGCCCAGGATCGGGATCGAGGTGTCGTGGTGGCCTGGCGCGATCGGTGCGCACCAGTCAAGACAGGTGGACGGCCGAAAACCACCAAGTCAAAAGTACTGCACCGTAGTCTTCGCGCGGAACTGGCCATCTTCGATCATCCGCGTGCGCCCGTCTTCCGCGAAGAGGGTGCACGAGAAGGTGCCCTGGGTGAGGTAGAGGGCCGGGAGGGTCGGGTCAAGCTCGTCGAGAGGCTGGTGGGAGGTCACCGTGAAGGTCGCGCCAGACTCATCGCCCATCGTGACGGAGGCGATCCACTCTGCGCCATCGCCATCGAAGAAGTGGATGTTGACGCCCTCGACTTCCACGGCGTCATCGTCTCCGTTGTTGGTCAGCGTGCCAAAGGGGTGGGCACCGACGGCGAAGACTGTCGCGAGCTGATCATCGTCGGGGTAGTCGAGGTCGGCGAAGTGGACGACGCTCTCCACGTCGATCGAGGGGCCCGACAAGCCGACGAAGCCGAAGGACTGGCTGACCACCCGCACGTCCCCCCAGTTTTCGATACCGGCACCGACGCCCTGCGAGTACGCGCTGTCAAAGACCGTGTCTTCGCCGTCGATGCGCATCGCCAGCCAGGTCTCGCCCATCGCTCCGGTGTCCCAAGCACCGCCCGAGCCGGTGCATGCCAGGAAGATCAGAAGGTTTATCATCGCCGGACGGTAGCACGAGCCAGCTCGGCATTGGGACGCGGTAGGTGTCTGCGGCGCGTTGTTCACCGGGTTCTCCCGAGCACCGCGGCAGCGATGGCCGCGGCAGCTCGGCTCAAGCATGCGCTGGCCAGCCCCCCGGGATCCTGAAGGCCGCCGACCCAGGTGTCGCCATTTCTGAATGTTCTGCCCATTTCGACGGACCGCCGGACCTGAGAACAGGCACTTACGCTATCGAACACCGCAATAGATGCCGGATCGTTCAGGATCGGGCGGGGTTGACCGGCCCACCTTCAGAATTCAGGGGACCTGGACAGCGCCCGGCGGCCCGAGCGGCGCCCGGTCTCGTGCCCCTGCTGCGTGGCGCAGGTGGACCGGTCGAGCGCGCCGAGGACAGCCGGATCCCAGCGAGCAGCCGCGGGCGCGGATCGTGCGCCTGTATGTCGAAGCTCGGAAGTCCTTGACCACCCTGATGTCGACCGCTGTTCTGCGCCGACGGACATCCCAGCAGGGGCACCATCGGCACCCCCTCGGCGCTCGCATCGCGCCTGCGGTCTGTCGCGACTGAACAGACGCATCACCGCACGACCACCGCCCGGCCTGGGTACAGGTAGACGTGGGCGTCGCCGACCCGTTCCA
>JAADHA010000649.1 GCA_013152105.1 Oligoflexia bacterium
CCGCGGCAGAGGCTGAGCGCACGGTCAACAGTCGCCGCCCCAGTCCCAGCGCCGAAAGCAGCGCCGGGCGAAGGTCGCGTCGACGAAACTGGATATTTCTGACCCGGATGGAGTGGTCAGAACTTTCGGTGTCCATTCGCCCAGCCCCCTGGGCCTTTTCCCACCCATCGCCGCAACAGAATCGCCTGCTCACAAGCACAGGCGATATCGGCACACCACTTGCATGCGTGATACTCGAAATCGACCGCAAGTACTGGGAATCCATGCGAGCAGGCCTGCTCAGCGCTGCACAATCTGCGCGCCTCACGGACCCACTGGTCTCCTCTCACTCCCACGCTGAGATTCCTCATGGCCGCCCCAAAGCCAGAGCGCTCAAGCGACTCGCCTTGGCTGACGGGATACCGACTGACACCCGGGGTGTCCGTGGACCAACTCGAAGAGCTGAAGTCATGGATTGGCTTCACCACGGCTGAGGCGACGCGACTTCGACACCTTCGCCCGGCTGTCGCACAAGCCCTCGACCCGATCGCCGACCACTTCTATGCGGCCATCCAGCGCTCCCCCACGGCGCGCGCCGTGGTCCACGACGACGCCCAGGCGCTGCGCCTCCACTCCAGCCTGCAGCGCTGGATCATGAGCCTGCTCACTGGCCCCTGGGACGAATCCTGGGCTCAGCGAAGCCAGCATATCGGCCAGATCCACGTGCGAGAGGGCCTGCCCGAGCGCTACATGTTCGCGGCGATGAGCCTGGTCTGTGACGACCTCTGCTCCATCGCGGACGACACGATGGATCAGGCGGACGCCCGCGACACCTGCCGCGCGGTCCACAAGGTCACCGAGCTCGAGCTGTGCTTGATGACCGGGGCCTACCACGCCGCCCACGAAGGCCAGCAGCTCCGCTCGCTCCAGCAAGTGATCGTCGAGAACCTGCCCGTCCACGTCCTGGTACTCAACGACATGGGACTGGTCACCTCCGCCACCCACCCCAAGGGTCGGATCTTCTTCGAGAACGCCTCGCCTGGCCAGCCCTACACGGCCTTCCTGCCGCCGCAGCTCGTCGTCGCCGCCGATCTGGACATGAACATCCGAACCGCGCTGTTGACTGGAAAAGTCCAGTTGCTACCCAATGTCCCGCTCCCCGGCCCACCGACCCGTCACTTCCGGATCAGCATCGTCCCCCTTCAGCACGAGCTGGCGCACCTGCTGCTTCACGTCGAAGAGCTGACCGATGTGCTCGACGCCCAGACGCGGGTCCACCAAGCCGAATCCCTGGCCCGCATCGGGGCCATGGCAGCCCAGCTCGCCCACGAGATCCGCAATCCCATCGCCGGGATCTCCGGCACCCTGCAGGTCATCGTGAACGGCATGCCCACCGACGACCGGCGGCGCCCTGTTCTCGTCCGGGTTCAGGAACAGGTCCACCGTCTCGATCGCCTGGTCCGCGACCTGCTCAACTACTCCAAGCCGGCCGAGCTGTCCTTCCGAGACACCACCCTCAAGGCGCTGGCCGAAGAATCGATCCGCCAGGCCGGCGTGAAGATCGAGCTGGAGCTTGTACGCGATCAACCCGTCCACACCGACCCCGACGCGGTCCAACAGATCCTGGTCAACCTGCTCCAGAACGCCCATGAAGCCTGTAGTGACGGCGCATGGATCGGCATGCGCTTGGGGCCGGGCCCCGAGATCTGGGTGATGGACGCGGGCCCCGGTGTGCCTCGGGAACACAAGGACGACCTGTTCGAGCCCTTCGTCAGCACCAAGACCCGGGGAACGGGGCTGGGGCTGGCGATCTGCAAGCGTCGGGCTCAAGAGATCGGCGCCAGTATCTACCTTCATTCGGGCCATATGCACTGGCCCGAGGACCGCCGCAGGGGAGCGGTGTTTCGCCTGCGCCTGCCGCCGCCGGTCGTCGTTCCGGACTGAAGACGAACATCAGTTCATCAGCGCGTGCTTCTCCATGCGGTAGCGAAACTGGTACCGCGTCAGGCCCAGCAACCGCGCCGCCGCCGACTGGTTGCCGCCGGTGCGGCTGAGCGCCTGCTCCAGGAATGAGCGCTCGACCTCGTCCAGCTTCACGCCCTGTTCGGGTAGAATCAAGGTCTCTGCCGAAGCCGGGCGGCTGCCGTGCCGGATCTCAGGGGGAAGGTGGGCGGTCTCCAAGCGGTCCTGCGCCTCGAGGATCACGACCCGCTCGATGACGTTGCGAAGCTCGCGCACGTTGCCAGGCCAGTCGTAGTCGCACAGCCGCTGCATCGCCTCGGCCGAGATCTCGCGCACCTCGCGACGGTACTCCCGGTTGAAGTGCGCGACGAATTGCTCGACCAAAGCCGGCACGTCTTCGCGTCGTTCACGCAAGGGGGGCACTTGGATCCGGATGATGTTGAGGCGGAAGTACAGGTCTTCGCGAAACCGCCCGTCCTTGACGTACTGGGTGAGATCACGGTGGGTCGCGGCGATGATGCACGAGTCCAGGGCGATCGGGGTCGAGCCACCCACGCGGCGGAAGCGGCGGTTTTCCAGGGAACGCAGCAGCTTGGCCTGCATCGGCGAGCTCATCTCGCCGATCTCGTCGAGGAAGATGGTGCCGCCCCGCGCCAGCTCGAAGAGCCCGCGGCGCGTGCTGCTGGCGTCGGTGAACGAGCCCTTTTCGTGACCGAAGAGTTCGGACTCGATCAGGTTCTCGGGCAGACTGGCGCAGTCCACCTCCATGAAGGGTTCCTGCCCGCGAGGTCCGCGTTCGTGGATCGCGTTGGCCACCAGGTCCTTGCCGGTACCGGACTCACCGGTGATCAACACGGTCGGTGCGTCGATGTCTTCCAGCCGCGAGAGCGACTCGAACATCCGCTGCATCGACGGCGCCGCACCGATGATCCGCCCGTAGGCCGGCGCTTGCCGTCCCCGCAGATGGCGCACCTCGTCGCAGAGCCGCTGTTCTTCCAGGACCCGCTTGACCTGCAGGCTGATCTCACGCAGATCAAAGGGCTTGGTCAGGTAGGCCTTGGCACCGAGCTGGGTGGCCTGCACCGCCGAGTCGACCGCGCCGTGAGCGGTCAGCACGATCACCGGCACGCTGTCATCCCGCTTCAGCATGGCCTGGAGCAGACCCATGCCGTCCAGGCGCGGCATCTTCAGGTCGGTGATCACCAGGTCGGGGGACTGCTGCTGGATGACGTCCAGGGCTTCTTGACCATCGACCGCTTCGCAGGCGACGTAGCCTTCACTGCGCAGATGCTCGCAGAGCGACCAGCGAATCAGCTCTTCGTCATCGACGATCAACACCTTTGATGTGCGAGTCATCAAGTGCTCTCCATGGATTGGATCCTACCCACCTGGGCCATGTGACGCAGTGGGGTGCGTCAAGTCGTACAGCGGTGGGCCAAATGGCCTGGCGGCACAACCAGCAACCGGGCAGTGATCGCTCATGTACCGGTGGGGTCCAGCGTGTAGACCAGCAGGTCATCCCGGGGATAGGATTTCGGATCGCCGTAGAGGGCGGTGAGCAGGGTCTCGACCCGCCGCTCCTTGAAGTCCGGGTAGAAGGCCTGGTGGACGACGATGTAGCGATAGCCCTGGCGCTGCAAGGCGCGGGCCCCGACGACGATATCCAGCTCGGGGAGGATCGGGCTTGGCGTCCAGGCGTGGGGGGCCTCGATTCGGATCAGGGTCGCCGTCAGCCGATTTTCCAGCAGAGGGTGGGGCATCGGTTCGTTGAGTCCCCACGGGATCGGGCGCTGGTGCGCGGCCTGAAACCACACGTAGACCGCACGCTCCAGGTTGGGCACGGTCAGCGGCAGGTCGAGCACCGCACCCGGCACCGGATCATCGCGCATTTGAGTGTAGGCATCTGGAATGCGCGCATCACTGTGCGGGACCGGGAAGGTCGCGGGAGAGCCAAGCGCGACCTCGGCTAGCACGCCCACCGACAGGAAGGCGACCACGAAAGTGCGGCGCAAGGTGGAGCTATGGCGCAGCAGGTGACGCACGCCGATCGCCGCACTGACCCCGATGGCCAGCGACACGCCGGTCACGAAACGAAAGGGGTGCGAGATGCGGTCGAAGATGGGGAAGGCCTTGAACAAGGCCAGGAAGGGGAGCGCGATCCGGTGGCCATAGATGGTCCGGTAGTCGCCCCCAATGTTGAGGTAGGGCCCCAGGCTGAACACCAGGAAGATGAAGATGAGCCACAACCAGGGGGCAAGCTGCCGGCGACGGCGGGTCGCCAACCAGGCGTAGACCGCCAGGCTCAGGGCGATCCATCCCAGGTAGATGATGATCACCAGATCTTCCCCGTAGAGCGCCTTCAGGTCGGGGCTGGGGTGCTTGGTCGGCAGGAAGAAGGCCGCCACATCCGTGACGTTGTGGTTGACCAGCGAGCGGAGCACGAAGTCCGGATCGCGCTTCACGAGGGCGTCCGCCGCGCCTAGGGAGTGGCGAAACAACAGCAGCATCGGGGCGACGATGACCGAGGCCAGCCCCACCGCCAGGCCCAGCATCGGAAAGACCCGCCGCCACGGCACGTGCTCGCGCTGTCGCAAGAACCACCAGGTCAGCAGGATCACACTGGCCATCGAGACGAGCAGGCCGTAGTACCAACTGGTCAGCATGGTCGTCCCGCCCAGCAGACCCAAGGCCACCGCGCGGCCGAGTCCCGGACGCTCCAACAGGCGCAAGAGCGCCAACAATGTCAGAGGTAGCCAACCCGCGCACACGGTCTCGGAGATCCCGTTGTAGCTCTGGCCGAGCAGGTGCGGAGCGGCACCGTAGATGACCAGCGCGAGCCCCGCCGCCAAGGGATCGTGCGTGACATGACGGGCCAACAGCCAAGCTCCCCAGCCCGCCAGAAAGAAGCCAAAGAGCATCGTCGCGTTGTACCCGGTCTCGGCACCAAAGAGCAGCGTCAGCGGGGCAAAGAGCACCGCCTGGCCGGTGTCGATATAAAAGAGGGTGCCGCCCTTGGGGTAGTTGAGGAGCATCGTGTGCAGTGGCCACCGCCCAGCAGCCAGTTCGTGCCCCACCCACCAGTGGCCCCAGACATGGTTCCAGGTGTCGTTGCCAGGGTGGCCGATGAGGAACTCATGGGAGTGCAGCGCCACCGGCCAGGTCACGACCACCGCCAGCACCAAGGCGGCGAGCGCGGCCAGCAATGCCTGCCGGCGCACCGACCAGGCGGGCTCTGGTGGCGATCCTTCGGACTTCTTCGACAGGTCGAACCTCTCGGGGAGCGGCAGAGTGTACCCTGCGGACCATGTGGAGCACTCGACCCCCGCTGTCCGCCCGCCCGATGAACCGCGCCGCTGCCCTTGGGATGATCGGCTGCATCTGGCTGCTGCTGGCTGGCTGTACGACCGAGACGACCCCCATGCCGACGGTCGCCGAGGTCGCGGCCGCGGCCGATGATGACACGCGGCCCCCCCTCTACCAGCTCCTCTACGATGCGCCGCTGTTGCCACGCAGCCGGCCCGAGCAACAGCGCGTGCGGATCCTCATCTGGCTGCGCCATATGGACTTTGGTGACGCCCAGCTCCAGCAACTCGACGCGCTACGGGTGCAAGTCGCGGAACGCACCCAACAGCTCGCGGACGCGGAACGCAAGATCGAGCAGGGCTACCAGACCCAGGCGGACGACATCTACCAAGGCCTGTGGGACCGGCTCTCGACCGGCGCACCCGGCGACACGCCCGAGGTCGTCGACCTGACAGAACGCCTCGCCGACTTGCAGAAGGGCTCGGAGCGCGAGCGCGCCTTGCTGACGGCTCGAATCACGGGCATCCGGTCTGCCCTGGACGCAGAGACCCCTTTCCTCAAGACCTTGTCTCCACGTCAAGAAGCCCTGTTGGCGGACGCGCTCTTCTTCCTCCGCAACCACCTCGACCCGGTCGGCAACCCAGGCGACTTCCGAGTGCTGGTCGGCAGCACCTACGCCCCCGGCCAGTACGCCGTGCTGACCCGTGGCACCTCGCGCTGGGCCCGTGAACCGCTCAATATCGGCGGGCTCTGGTCCGATGAACCGCCGCTGGCGGGCGGCTCCCTCCACGAAGCGCGCCGAGAAGTCCTCTTGTACCTGGCCCTGCTGGAGCCCGGC
Organism: Oligoflexia bacterium; assembly: GCA_013152105.1. Taxonomy (GTDB): domain Bacteria; phylum Myxococcota_A; class UBA796; order UBA796; family UBA2385; genus UBA2385. The sequence continues at coordinate 6,083 of JAADHA010000649.1, forward strand.
TTGGACGAAGCGATCCAGGCAGCTCGAACCATCCTCGCCCAAGAGCTGGACCTGGGCCTGGGCGACGTGCCAGACGCCGCTGGTGACACCGGTAGGACTGATGCCGTGACACCAGCCGCGACGACGCCATCAGATGCTGAGCCGGAAGCGAAGCCGAACGCTGAACCGAACGCAAAGCCAAAGACGAAACCGCCCGAGGAGTGGCCGTAGATCAGGCTGGGGTCCAGCTATTTTTCTTGATCGCCCGACCCACTGGCCACGGGAAAAGCCGCCTTCAAGACGGCCCGCTTGTCGATGACGCCCACCAGGCGACCGTGATCGACGACCGGCAGCATGGAGATGTGCCCCTCGACCATCAAGGTGGCGATGCTGGCCAGCGCGGCGTCTGGCCCGACGGTGACCGGGTCCGCCGTCATGATCTGCTTCACCGTGAGCCCCTCGATCTTCGAGAGCTCGTCCTTTGCCCGCTGCCAGCCCAAGGGGATCACCATGTCCATGAAGGTGAAGACCGTAGGCAGGTGCAGGTTTTTTTCCTTGTAGACCAGATCCATGGTGGTCACGACCCCAAACAGCTTGCCGTCCCGCACGACGCAGGCGCCCTCTACGCCAGCCGCCAGCAACTGCTGCGCAAGCGCTGAGACGGGCAGATCAGGGCCAACCGTAGTGGGTGCGGAATTCATGAACTGGGAAGCGACGACCATGGGACCTCCACAGGCACATGATGCCATCGGACCGCGTCACGTGCCC
>JAADHA010000145.1 GCA_013152105.1 Oligoflexia bacterium
CATGGCGACCCGCGGTTGATCGCCAAAGGCCCGCGCCACCTTGGCGGTGTTGATGGCGATCTGCGCCAGCACATCGGCGTCGGGGTGCACGTTCACGGTGCAGTCCCCGAAATAGTAGCGGTGGTCCTTGAAGAGCATCACGTAGACCCCACTGACGATGGGGTTCTTCGGGTCGGTGCCCAGCAGGCGTAGCGCGGGCCGGATCGTGTCTTCATAGGGTTCGGTGTGACCGCCGACCACGCCATCAGCGTCGCCCTGTTGCAGCATCATGGTCGCGAAGACCGCCGGATTGCGAAGCCATCGCCGAGCGGCGACCATGGTCATGCCGCGACGTTGACGACGCTGCCAGACGCTCTTGGCGTAGGAATCGAAGCGTTCATCGTCGGAGATCTCGACCAACTCGATCCCGGTGATGTCCACGCGATCGCGCGCCGCCTGGGCGCGGATCTTTTCCGCGCGGCCCAGCAGAATCGGCTGGCAGATGCGCTCGTCGACCAGCAGCCGCCCCGCGCGCATGACCTTGGACTCTTCCCCGTCTGGAAAAACGATCCGCCGAGAGGAGCTGCGCGCCCGGTTGATCATCGGTCGGATCACCTCGCGGCTGCGTTCCAGGAAGCGCTCGAGCCGGGCGCGGTAGGCGTCGAGGTCGGCGATGGGCAAACGGGCCGATCCCGACGCAGCGGCGGCCTGCGCGACCGCGGGTGCGACCCACATCAAGACGCGCGGGTCGAAGGGCTTGGGGATGATGTAGTCCGGCCCAAACTCCATGCGGGACTTGTTGTAGGCCGTCAGCACGGCTTCGTGTACGTCCTGACGCGCCAACTCGGCCAAGGCCTGGACCGCGGCGATCTTCATGGTCTCGTCGATGCTGGTCGCGCGGCAGTCGAGCGCGCCCCGGAACAAGTAGGGGAATCCAAGGACGTTGTTCACCTGGTTCGGGTAGTCGCTGCGACCGGTCGCGATGATGGCGTTCGGCACGGCGGCGCGGGCTTCTTCGTAGGTGATCTCGGGGTCGGGGTTGGCCAGCGCGAAGACGATGGGCTTGGGTGCCATCCGCTTGAGGTCGTCACCACAGAGCACATTGGCCACGGAGAGGCCGATGAAGGCGTCCTTGCCGACCAGGATCCGGGTCACGGTGGTCGGCGCATGGTCCTGAGCGTAGACCGCCTTTTCTGGATTGAGTGAGTCCAAGCGAGAGCGCGTGATCAGGCCCTTGCTGTCGCACATGAAGATGTTCTCGACCCGCACGCCCAGCGAGACCAGCATGCCCGCGGTGGCGATGGCCGCTGCGCCAGCACCGCTGAAGACCACGGTGGTCTCGGCCAGACTGCGGCCCGTCAGGTGGCAGGCATTCAAGAACGCGGCCCCACCGATGATCGCGGTACCATGCTGGTCATCGTGGAAGACCGGGATGTCCAGCTCGGCGCGCAGGCGCCGCTCGACCTCGAAGCAGTCCGGCGACTTGATGTCTTCGAGGTTGATGCCCCCAAAGGTGGGCGCGATGGCCTTCACTGCGGCCACGATGGCGTCGGGCCCCTTCGCGTCCAGCTCGATGTCGAAGACGTCGATGTCCGCGAACTTCTTGAAGAGGTTGGCCTTTCCCTCCATCACAGGCTTGCCCGCCAGCGGCCCGATGTCCCCCAGGCCCAACACTGCCGTCCCGTTGGTCACCACCGCCACCAGGTTGCCCTTGGCGGTGTACTCGTAGACCTTGTCCGGCTGGGCCTTGATCGCGCGGCAGGGGTCGGCGACGCCTGGGCTGTAGGCCAGACCCAGATCGCGCTGGGTCATCAGCCGCTTTGTTGCCACAACCTCGATCTTTCCTGGCCGTCCCGAAGCATGGTAGGCAAGCGCATCATTGTCGGCCATCGAAGAATCTCCGTCGAAGAGGGGGGGGGCTCCTCCGGCCGAAGCCGGAGGAGGTCAAGGGTGTCCATAAGCCGGGTTCTGTGACGGGGTGGGGTCTCCCCTGCCCCGCCGGTGATCATTCATCTAGGCCCGCCGTTACCGACGGGCTCGAGCGGCCGACCCGGGAGCTTCGGACGAACAGCCCTCAAGCGCTCCCCTATATGACCTTGCTCCGGGTGGGGTTTACCTGGCCGGCCCTGTTGCCAGGACCGCCGGTGCGCTCTTACCGCACCGGTTCGACCTTGCCGTCGTCCAGCCCGCTATACGCGGTGCTGGACGACCCGGACCTCAACATCGCACGACCCCTTGCGGGGATGACGACATCGCGGCACTCGGACGCGTGCGTGGCGGTGTGCTTTCTGTTGCGCTTTCCTTCGGGTCACCCCGACCGGGGATTACCCGGCACCCTGTTCTCTGGAGCCCGGACTTTCCTCCCGTGGTGTGGTTGCCAGCGGACCAGCACCCGCCACCACCGGCGATCACCCGTCCACCCTTGACCCGGCGCTCTTAACCCCGTCATCCTCGGCCGGTTCGGACAGTTCGGGCTTGGGCTCGGCCAGTCCGAGCAGGAAGCGGTTGCAGCCACGACAGCGGTGGACCCGATCACCGCGGCGGACCTCNTCGTTGATCACCTGCTTTGGGTGCTGCATCCGACAGGCCTGACAGTTTCCGTCCTCCAGTTGCACCACGACATCGCGGTGCCGCGTCCGAAGCAGCTCGTACTCTTGGAGAAGGTAGCCAGCCAGGCTGGTTTTCTGGCCCTTTCTTTGCTGGTTCAGGGAGTCGAGCTTGCGGCGCAGGGTCACGCCCTCATCGTCCAGGCGGGCCTGTTGTTGATCCAGGCGCAGCGCCAGACGTCGCCGTCGGTCCCCTACCGCCATGTGCTTGTGGTCCAGCCCCTCGTGGCGCTCCATCAGGTCGAGCAGCTCCAACTCCAGCCCGTCGATGATCTCGTGGTAGTTGGCGACCTGCCGCTCGGCCCTGAGGTAGTCGGGAATGGCGCCCTGATCTAGCTGTTCACGGGTGCGAGCGCGCCTGGCCACGACCTTGTCCAGGCGGATCGTGAGGGCCTGTTCTTGCGTCGTCAGGGCGTCCCGCGCCTGCACCAACTGCGACAGCTCGGTGTCGGCCTGAGCCACCTGGGCGCTGGTCTCCACGACGTCCGCCTTTAGACCGCGGATGGCGTCCCAGGTTGCGTCCCGCTGCTGGTCGAGTTGGTACAGCCGCCCCAGCAGCAACAAGTTTTCATGCATCGCGCTCTCCTTCGCCTTGCCCACGGCGAATGCGAGGGTAGGCCCACCAGGGCTCGAACCTGGGACACTCCGGTTATGAGCCGGGTGCTCTGACCAACTGAGCTATGGGCCCACAAGAAGTACGCGCCAGGACCATGGGCCCTGCTGAGCACACTCAGGTGTCGATGAAGGACCGCAGGCGTTTGCTGCGCGCCGGGTGTCGCAGCTTGCGAAGCGCCTTGGCTTCGATCTGCCGAATCCGTTCGCGGGTCACTTCGAAGTCCTGGCCCACCTCTTCGAGGGTGTGATCCTGGTCTTCTCCGATTCCGAAGCGCATACGAAGGACACGTTCTTCCCGAGGCGTCAGGGTCGCCAGGACCTTGCGGCAGGAATCTTCCAAGCTGCTGGTGATCACATTGTCGCTGGGCAGTGCGATGTTTCGGTCCTCGATGAAGTCACCCAGGTGCGAGTCTTCTTCTTCGCCGATGGGCGTCTCCAGCGAGATCGGTTCCTTGGCGATCTTCTGGATCTTGCGGACCTTGTCGACCGGGATCTCCATCTTGTCCGCGATCTCGTCGGGTGTCGGTTCGCGGCCGAGCTCTTGCACCAGGTGACGTTGGGTGCGCACCAGCTTGTTGATCGTCTCGATCATGTGTACGGGGATGCGGATCGTACGAGCTTGGTCGGCGATCGCGCGGGTGATGGCCTGTCGGATCCACCAGGTGGCATACGTGGAAAACTTGTAGCCCCGCCGGTACTCGAACTTTTCGACCGCCTTCATCAGGCCGATATTGCCTTCCTGGATGAGGTCAAGGAATTGAAGCCCGCGGTTGGTGTACTTCTTTGCGATGCTGACCACCAGCCGAAGGTTGGCTTCCACCAGTTCGCACTTGGCCTTTTCAGCCTGTGCTTGGCCCTTGCGGACTTCACGGGACAGCAGGCGCAGCTCTTCGCGTCCGATGTTGATGGACTCTTCGACCTTGCGGATCTTTCGCAGCTCACGGCGAACGCGGCTGTCGAAGTCCGCCCAGGTCTCCACGGTGATGCCCGTGTCTTCCACGACCTGCCGACCACCGCGTTCTGGTGTCCGGCGTACCTTGCGGATCATCCGGCGGAGGTCTTTTGTCGGTACGCTGGCTTCCTGCGCGACCTGGTCGATGACCCGTTCGCAGACGCTGATCTCGTCCCATGCCACGCGGATCTCACCACAGGCCAGCGCGATGAGGCGCTTGTCCACGTCCACGGTGGCCATATAGGCCATCATCTTCGCGTCGTGTTCGGCCAGCACTTTCTGGTTTTCCAGCCGCCGTTTCCGGCTCTTTGAGCGGGCCACTTCCCGGGCCAGGGCCGTGCGCTGGGCGACGAGTTCATTCGCCTGGGCCAGGGCTTCGGACAGCGACAGGCCTTCCTGGGTCTTCGTGCGCCGCGGGCGTTTGCCCCCGCGGATGGCCTTGGCGCAGCGCTGTTCTTCGTGTTCGACCAGCTCGGCCAGCATCCAGCACACCAAGGGCGAGGTGTACAGGTTGCTGATGACTGTCTGTTCCCCGACCTCGATGCGCTTGGCGATCTCGATCTCGCCCTCGCGCGACAAGAGCGGCACGGTGCCCATCTTGCGCAGGTACATGCGCACCGGGTCCGAGCTGCGTTGCTGCTGCGTGCCGGACTCTGCGGCCTTCCTGTCCTCGGCGCTGGGCGGGCCCCGACGTTCCTCTTCACGACGCTTGCGCGCCGCCTTGAGGACTTCGATGTCCATGTCGCTGAACAAAATCATGAGGTCGTCGAGATCTTCCGGGCTGACCAGATGCGTCGGCAGCAGCGTGTTCATCTCTTCGTAGGTGACGTAGCCCCGCCGCTTGCCCATGTGGATCAGGGCCCTGATCTCTTTGAGGTCCTTGTCCTTCATTCAGCCTTCCCCTACGGTTGGTTGCGGAGCAGTTTCAGCACAGCCCGTTGACGCGTGACCCTCCGCAGGCGCACGTCCAGGCTCGGTCGAGCAGGTCGGGTGGACCCGGCAGGACCGGAACAGGAGGATTGGCAGGTTTTCCGTTGGCAACGGCGTCATCAATGGTTTGGCTTCCGAGTGATGATGCGCAGGAGGTCTTGACGGTGCGCCACCAGGCTGCTCTTTTTCACCAGAGCGTCACGATACCTTGACCCGTCTGCGCCGAAGCCGCAACTTTCGACTTCAGCTTGGAGGGCGGAGATCTCCCCTTCCACCTGTCGTAGCTGCAATCGAGCCAACATCTGCCGGGCCGCATCGCCGGCCCGATCGGCTGTGTAGAGGACCTCGGCTTTGCCGTCGCGAACCGTCCGTTTTTCGACCGCACATGCCCGCAGAACCTGCGCCAGGTCGGGATCATCGACGCCCTGAAGGATAGCCCCCAGGTCGTCACCGGCGAGCAGCCGTGCGATGACCCGGGCCACGTCGAGTCGGTTCGTGATCAGCAGCGGGTCGACCTGGGCGACCAGACCCGCGACCTGCTGAGAATGATGCAGCAAGAGCCACAGCAGGTGGTTTAGCTCCCGAGTGCCCCGAAAGCGGATCGGCGTCGGCGCCGGCGCGCTGGGCAGGCGGGAGCGGGCCGACAGGCCGATGTACTCGCGGACCACGTTGTCGCCGATCTGAAGCGCCTTGCTGATTCGCTCGACCATCGCCGAGCGCGCGGCACCCTCGACCCGCCGCATTGTGGGCGCGAGCTGGTGCAGCACCTGCCGGCTGCCCTCGGGCGTTGTGCCGAACTGTTGACGATACTCCCGCAGCGCGGTGTCGAACAGGGTCTCGGTGGTCTGAAGGGCCCGCTCGAAGGCTTCCGCGCCACGCTTCTGGATGAATTCATCGGGGTCCTTGTCGTCGCCCAGGTCCAGGCGCCGGGCTTCGACACCGGCCGCCACGAACATATCCAGGCTCTTCAGCGCAGCACGCACGCCCGCGCTGTCGCTGTCGAAGAGCGCCACCACGCTGCGCGTAAGCTTGCGCAGCACCGACAGGTGCTCGGTCGTCAGGGCCGTCCCGCAGGTGGCGACCGCCTCGGTGAAGCCAGCCTGGTGAAGCGACAGGACATCGAAGTAGCCCTCGACGATGATCGCCCGATGCTTGCGCTGGATCGCCGGTCGAGCATGCGACAGTGCGTAGAGCGTGTGCGACTTCTGGTAGATCGGCGTCTCGGGCGAGTTCACGTACTTTGGCGCCGGGTCACCATCCTTGCGGCCGGGCAGGTCTTCGAGGTGCCGCCCACCAAAGGCCACGATCCGCCCCCGCGCGTCCTGGATCGGGATGGTGACGCGCCCCCGGAACAGGTCATAGCTGCGGTCCCCGTTGGACCGGGCCAGCCCGGCCTTGACCGCCAGCGCCGCGTCGACGCCCTGACCACGAAGGGTGTCGACCAGGTCGGACCAGGCAGGGGGGGCGTAGCCCAGGTGGTACCGCTCCCAGATGTCTTCAGAGATCCCCCGCTGCGTCAGGTAGCGCCGCGCGGGCTCGCCCTCGGGACGGGTGCGCAGGACCGCTTGAAAGTGTTGTGAGGCCAGATCGCAGATCTCGTAGAGATCGGTGCGCACCTTGATGCGGCCACGCTCTTCGTCGGTGAGTTGCCGTTCTTCGATGGTCACGCCCACTCGCTGACCGAGGTCCTTGACGGCTTCGTTGAAGCCCATGCCCTGGGTCTGCATGAGCCACTGGAAGACATCACCGCCCTCACCGCAGCCAAAGCAGTGGTAGATACCCTTGGATGGGACGACGTTGAAGCTGGGCGTCTTCTCGTTGTGAAAGGGGCACAGCCCCACATAGCTGTTGCCCTTGCGGGTCAAGGACAGCGTCTGCCCGACGATCTCGACCAGGTCCGCCCGGTCGCGGATGGCGTCGATGAGTTCGCGCGGGATCACCGGCGGCCTAGCCCGCGGCCCGGTCCGCTGCTGCGGCTGGGGCTGGGGCTGGGGCTGCGGCGGGCATTACCCGCACATCGTCTGGAACCCGGTGGACATCCGCCCCGAGGACGGCCAGCTTCTGGCAGAGGTGTTCGTAGCCCCGATCGAGGTGGTACAGGCGCAGCAATTCGGTGGTGCCATGGGCCGCCAGGCCAGCCAGGACCAAGGACGCGCTGGCGCGCAGGTCGGTGGCCATGACCGTGGCGCCCTCCAGACGCGGCACGCCCTGCACCAGGGCCTGGTTTCCATCCGGTTGGATCCGCGCGCCCAAGCGCGACAGCTCAGCGACGTGCATGAAGCGGTTCTCGAAGATGGTCTCGCGGATTCGAGTGGTGCCATCGGCCAAGGACATCAGCGCCATCCACTGGGCCTGCATATCGGTGGGGAAGCCCGGATGTGGTGCCGTGTCGATGTCGACCGGCAGCAGCCGACCGCTGCGGCGGAGGTGGACGCGGGTGGCGTCGCCGTCGGCGTCCGGTCCATCGGTGCTGATCTCGCAGCCCGCGGCCGCCAGGGCGGCCAGCAAGGGTCCCATCGAGGCGACGGGGGCGTGTTCGACCGTGACCGCGCCGCCGGTGATGGCGCCTGCCACCAGGTAGGTGCCGGCCTCGATGCGGTCGGACATGATGCGGTAGGGCTGACGGGAAGGGCGCAGGGCCGGCACGCCGTCCACGGTGATGGTGTCGCTGCCTTCGCCCTGGATGCGCGCCCCCATGGACCGCAGGAAACGCGCCAGATCGACGATCTCGGGTTCCTTCGCGACGTTGTGCAAGACACTGACCCCGTCGGCCAGCACGGCGGCCATCAGGACGTTCTCGGTGCCAGTCACGGTCGGCATATCGAAGCGGAATTCTGCGCCGCGCAGGTGCTCGACCACACCCTTGACATAGCCGCCGGACAGCTCGAAGTGGCAACCCAGCGCTTCGAGACCGCGCAGGTGCTGGTCGACCGGGCGCACACCGATGGCGCAACCACCAGGCAGGCTGACCCGCGCCCGACCCTGGCGAGCGAGGAGGGGACCCAGCGCCAGGACGCTGGCCCGCATCTTTCGCACGATGTCGTAGGGGGCTTCGGAGAAGGCGATGCGTGTGGTGTCCAGCCGCACCCGTGCCGAGTCGCCGTCCAAGACCAGCGAGGGGCAGCCGATCCGGCCGAGCAGGGAGAGGGAGAGGCTGACATCCACCAGCTCGGGCACATTGTCCAGGACGTGCTCACCGGGTGCGAGCAGCGTGGCGATCAGGATGGGCAGAGCGGCGTTCTTGGCGCCACTGGTGGACACCGTGCCGTGCAGAGGGTGGCCGCCGCGGATGACGAGCTTGTCCATCGAGACCTCGGGAGGAGGGGCGAGCACGCGGTGCTCGGCGCGGAGGGAGTGGGGAAGGACCAGTTGGGGGGAAGCGAGGCGCGGCGGGGGGGCTGCCGGCGAGGAGCGGCGCACAGGAATGCACGCACAGGAATGCACGCACAGGGGACAGGGAGGAGTATGGTATCGCACCAGCGACAGCAACCCACCGACCGTGCGCCTCGACCGGACCATTTGCACGTCTTGTGCCAGGTTCGCACCGCCCAGGGTATCTCCTTCCCGTGACGACTTCCGGCGCCGACCCTCAACCTCAGTCAAGTAGACGCCCCACCCCGCCGGGCATGCTGGCCGGGGCCCGGATCGCGGACTCACTGGGTCCGGGTGCCGACCTGCGGGGGATGGACCTGCGCGGAGCGGATCTCCAAGGGGTGGACCTTCGTGGCGCCATCCTGCACGGCTGCTGCCTGCGGGGTGCCAACCTCGACGGTGCCTGTCTGGCCCAGGTCCTGGCCCTGGATGTCGACCTGGAGGGCGCATCCCTGGTGCAAGTCGATCTGGCCGGGGCCCAGCTCGGACGGGCGATCCTGCTGGAGGCGGACCTGGCGGGGGCCACCCTCTGCGACGCCAATCTGCGCGGCTGCGACCTGCGCTCTGCGACCCTGGACGGGGCCGATCTGAGTCGGTCGGACTTGAGTGGAGCCACGCTGACCGGCGCGTCGCTGCTCGGTGCACGCCTGCAGGGCGCGACCTGGTCGCGAACACACCTGCGCAGCGTCCTGGGCCTGGACGAGGATCAGCGGGCTGCCCTGCTGGCGATGGGTGCCTGGCAGGGCGTGGGCGCCCCCGAACTGGCGCCGCTCGCGGCCCTTGGCTTGTGGCTGCTGAGACCGCCTGCCCGGTGGGTGCGGGGCCGCACGCGCACGCTGGAGTCTCGGGCCCGAGGCTGGCTCAGCGACCAGGCCGAAGCCCGTCGCCGACAGGTAGAACG
>JAADHA010000100.1 GCA_013152105.1 Oligoflexia bacterium
CGCCGCCATCTCGGGTCAGCGGACCCCAGACCAGGAGATCGGCCGCCACCGCATCCAGGGACTCGTCCAGGGCGGCCTCGTCCAGCTCGACGACGATGTCGCCATCCACATCCTCGCAGATGTCCACCGCCACACCTTGCAGTGACTGGGCCCCCTCGGCCAGGCGCGTGCTGGCCTGGACCCACCGAGCCTGGGTCCACCAGCCGCTGCGCACCGAGGCCCACACCAGGACCCGCAGTCGCACCAGCTCTGGCGCGAGTACGCGCAGCCAGCTCAGCGACAGGCTGGGGTCGCAGCCAGCCTCGAAGACCAGGACGGCGCTGTGGATGCTCATGACAGGAAGCTGCTGGGGCCGCGGTCGTCGATGGCCCACCAGCTCATGCCCGGCGTGCTGTGGGCGGCGACCCAGGCACCACCCGCGTCGACGGCGATGAAGCCAGCCTGCCACTGGCGGCGTCGTTGCTGGGCCAGCAGGCGATCACGCGCCTGGTCCAGGGACTGTCCGGCCTCGACCAGCGCCACCAGGCGGGCACCCAGGGCGCCATCGACGATGTGCTCGCCGACGCCAGTCAGACTGACGGCGGCGCTGTCGTTGGCGTAGGTGGCGGCGACAGTCGGCGTGTCGCTGACCCGGCCGACGGCCTCGAATCCGCGCCCTCCGGTGCTGGTGGCCGCGGCCAGGAGCCCCTCGCGATCTCGGGCCACGGCACCCACGGTCCCGGTCCGGTCGAGGGGCGGCAGAGGCAGGCCGGTGCGTGTCCGCCACTGCGAGATGCGCTGCGCGGTGCGAACCTCGCCCAAATCCAGGCGCAGCTCCCTGGCGCGGGCCAGCGCACCCTCTCCAGCCAGCACGCGGTCGTCGTCGTCAAGCAAGGCGCGCGAGAGCAGGACCGGGTTGAGCAGGCCCTCGACGTTGACCACCCCACCGAAGCGCTCGGTCGCACCATCCATCACGGCGGAGGAGAGGCGCGCCCGACCATCGATCTGCAACCTGGCGCCAGTGCCGGCGTTGAAGCGGGGGTGGTTCTCCAGGCGACGGACCGCGCTGACGACCGCGTCCAGGGCGCTTCCGCCCTGCAGCAGGCTGTCGTACACGATCGTGGCGATGCCCCGCAGGGCGGCGGCCACCTCGGTGCTGACAGAGCCAGGCAGGGCGCGGCCGGCCCCCCCGTGGATGACGATGATGGGGGTGTGCTCGGGCTTGGGCTTGAGCTGCATGATCGGGCCAGGTTTCTTGCTTGTTGCCAGCGAGATGCCGGCGATCGCGTCCCTGTTGGGGTAGCATGCTCGCCCTGGGAGGATCTCGTGGCTTCAAACATCTTCTACTCGGCCTGCGCTTGGAGCGCGCCCGTTGCCCTCATCGCGCTGCTCGGCGGCTGCAACGACTACAAGTTGAACTCGCAGGGCGGCGACAACCTGGCGACCGAACCGAGCACGACCTCGCCCACCGTCAGCGCGCCCGACATCGACGTCCAGCCGGCCTCGCTGGACTTTGGCGGCGTGCTGCAAAACTGTGCCTCGGCTCCCCTGACCGTGACCGTCAGCAACGTGGGCGACGAAACCCTGACCGTCAGCGACCTGTCCTATGACCTCGACAGCTACGCTCTGGACTGGGACGGCAACACCTTCAGCCTGGACCCGGGCGACAGCCGTGAATTCAATGTCGTGTTCACCCCTGACGCCTATGTCACCATCACTGGAGACCTCACGGTGTCCAGCGACGACCCCGACGAACCGACGGTAGTGGTCCCCTCCCAAGGCTTTGGCGATGTCACCGCCATGTTTGAAGAGGGCTTCACCCAGGAAGCCTTCGAAAGTCTCGATGTCATGTGGGTGGTGGACAATTCCTGCTCCATGGACGAAGAGCTCAGCCAGGTCCGCTCCAATTTCGAGAGCTTCATCGACGAATTCGTCGGCTTGGGCTTGGATTACCACCTGGCCGTAATCACGACCGACATGGACCAGTCCAGGTTCAAGGGGCGGATCCAGGGTGGGGTCATCACGCCGGACAGCGCGGATCCCGGCGCGGAATTCCTGGCAGCGACCGACCAGGGCAGCTCGGGATCGGGCGACGAACGTGGGATGGACGCGGTCAAGGCCGCCTTGAGTGAACCCCTGATATCCACGGACAACGCAGGCTTCTTGCGAGAAGACTCGGCCCTGGCCGTGATCATCCTGTCCGACGAAGACGACGGCAGCACGACCAGTGACACGGCCTTCAACAGTTGGTTCACCGGGCTCAAGACCGACAGCTCTCGGGTCAGCTTCAACGCCATCGTCGGTGATCCCTCCACCAGCACAAGCTGGGGGGGCTGCACCAACTGGGTGGGTCTCAGCATGCTCCAGGCCGACGCCGGCGATCGCTACGTCGACATGGCCAACAGCACGGGCGGGATCTGGCGCTCGATCTGCTACGAAGACTACGACGAGACCCTGTCGCACGTGTCGCTGACGTCCGCGGGCATGGTGACGACCTATGTGCTGGCCGAGATGCCAACCTCATACGGCAACATCGAAGTGTATGTGGATGACACCCAGTGGTCCTACAGCCTCTTCGATGGCTGGACCTACAACAGCGATGAGAACAGCATCACCTTCCATGGCGACGCCCTGCCTCAGCCGGGCGCGGTGGTCCTGATCCAGTACCCGATCGAGGGTGAGTGCAGCCGCTGATCGGGCGAACTACCCCGCCTCCAGCGCCCCCTGCACCCGGGCGACCAGCTCCATCGCTTCGACGGCCTGGGCGCCGGGCACGGCGAATGGAGCGTCTCCGCGAACGGCAGCCAGAAAAGCGTCGTGCTGGGCTTCCAGGGCATCGCCTGATCGGACGTCGACCGGCTCTTGGCGCAAGCCCTCGGCCCGAACCGCGCCGTCCCAAACCACCCTGTGCGCCTGGCCATGGAGCAGGTCCAGGCTGTAGTACTGGCCGGGTCCGAACAGGCGCACGGTGCGGACAGGTGCCAATGAGACGCGGCTGGCCCGCAGGACCGCGACCCCGCCGGGGTGGTCGTCGGGGCCGCTACCAGCGGGGCCGATCTCGACCCGCGCGTCGACGATGTCGGTGCCACCGGACAGCACGCCAACGCCAATCGCTCGCAGGTCGGTGATGGGCCCGGGCCCCAGCCAGCGACGGGCCAGATCCAGGTCGTGGACCATCAGGTCGGCCACGACGTCGACATCGGTGCCTCGGGCGCCGGCCGTGGGCGCGCGCCAGGGGCTGAGGCGCGTACACTCGACGAAGACGGGGCGCACGGCACCGACCGCCCGCACGGCGGGGTTGAAGCGCTCGATGTGGCCGACGCTGAGGCGAGAAAAGCAGGCCAAGGACCGAGCCTGTTCGAGCGTGGCGGCCAGCGGCTTCTCGATCAGACAGGCGACGCCTGCTTGGAGCAGGGGCAAGGCCAGATCGGCGTGGGTCACGGTGGGGGCGGCGATCACCGCGAAGTCCAGGCCAGCGGGCAGCGGCCCCAGGTGGCCCTTGTCGGGGTCGACCAGCACCAGATCGACGTCGTCTCGGGCGAACAGCTTGCGGGCGTGGTGACCGCCCATGTGTCCGACGCCGATCACGGCGCCGCGAAGTCTCTGCACGGCCTGTCAGCTCTCGGGGTTGGGTTCGGACCCCGCCGATCGGCAGACCCCGCGCCGGCTGGACTCGATGAAGGCCACCAATTCCGTGACCGGGGGGACCTCGGCGTAGACTTCGCGGACCTGTTCCAGGGCGATGCGCAGGGGGGTCCCCTGGTGAAAGAGCTCGCGGTAGGCGTTGCGTAAGGCCGTGATCGCCGGCAGGCGGTAGCCGCAGCGGCGCAGGCCGACGATGTTCAGGCCGAAGAGGCGCGCCCGGTCGCCCTGGGCGATGGTGAAGGGCGGTACGTCCTGGGCCACCATTCCGCCGCCGCCGATCATCGCGCAGCGGCCGACCCGCGTGAACTGGTGGATCCCCGTGAGGCCGCCCAGCACGGCGTAGTCCTGGATCTCGACGTGCCCCGCCAGGCTGGCGCAATTGGCGAAGACGCAGTGGTCTCCGACGACGCAGTCGTGCGCCACGTGGCTGTAGGCCATGAACAGGTTGCCGTCGCCGATGACGGTCTGACCGCCGCCCTGCAGCGTGCCGCGGTTGGCCGTGCTGAACTCGCGGAAGACGTTGTCCTTGCCAATGATCAGGCGGGTTGGTTCGCCCTGGTACTTCTTGTCCTGGGGGTCTTCGCCGATGACGGTGTGGTGCGAGAGATGGCTGCCTTCGCCAACAATGGTCGGACCGGTGACCACAGCATGGGCGCCGATGACGACCCGGTCTTTTAGCGTGACGCCAGCGCCGATCACGGCGTAGGGGCCAACCTGGACGGAGTCAGCCAGCTCGGCCTGGGGATCGATGATCGCGGTTGTGTGGATGGCCATTTGCGCTCGCTAACGGAAGAAGCTGAAGAACGCTTTCTTCTTCCTGTCCTCGCCTACGTGCAGTCCCGTGATCTGCTCGGCCAGTCGCGCGATATCGGCCCGGACCTGGGAGTTGGGCGCGGACTCGCACAGGACCTGGGCGCGCTCCATCGCGTCGTGGACGTGGCGCCAGGCGTTGCTGACCTGGGCGACGATCTGGAGCTTGGATGCGTCTTCGATGGCCTTGACGTCGGGGTCGCCAGCGGCACGGTTGAGCAGCCCGTAGCCGACCGGGGCAGGTAGATCGAGCGCGGTCAGCGCGATGACCCGACGACGCGCACCGAGCAGCGCCGACAGTTCGTCGGTGACCACGATGAAGCGGTCGTCGGCGGCCGAGCAAGCGGCCAGACTGATCTCGCCCATGTTGCTGCCGCAGTCCAGGACGACGTAGTCGAAGTGGGCCCGCAAGGCGTCGATCATGAAGACGATCTGCTCGGCATTGACTTGTTCGGCCGTGCGCAGATCGCCATCCAGTCCCAGGACCTGGAAGCCAGCGCGATGGCGCGGCGGTCCGCGCGACCACATGGCGGCGTCGGCCTGCCCACCGCGTGTCAAGAACCACAGGGCCGATGGATCGGGGACCAGGTCCAGGTTGGCCGCGATGTCGCCCAGGTACAGGTGCAGGTCCACCAAGACGACGCGCAGGCTGGGCTTGCTGGCCAGCTCGGCCGCCAGGTTGATCGCGACCGTCGTGGTCCCGACGCCGCCCTTGGCACCGATCAGCGCGGCCACATGACCTTCCGCGACCGGGTCCTGAACGTGCCGTTTGGCCAGGCGGCGGACCGAAGCGACGAGCTCTTCAGTCCCGTGTTCCAGCAGGGCCAGATCAGCCAGTCCGGCTTCGGTGGCCAGGGTCACCAGTTCGGGGGACTCGGAGTCTGCCAGGCCGATGATGGCCACGCTGGGGTACAGCGCCATGATGTGCCGGGCCATGGTCAGGGCTTGGCCGGGACGGGCCCCGAGGTACAGCATGACGGTGTCGGGCCGCGCCTGTTCCACCGCCTTTTGCAGGTGGCGCCAGTCGGGCAGCACCCCCCCGTGTTCAACCAAGGGGCCGACCGTGTCGAAGACCAGCTTGCTGTCCGCCTCGGACAGGCCCGCGATCATCATGCGCATGGCGTCTCCGGGCTTGAGGGCGAGGGCGAGGGCGGGTGTACGAGGCCGAGCACCATGGGTTCACCTTAGCCTGATCAATATCGGACAGCTTCGATCACGGCGCTGGGCGAGGGGTCGATTCGCCAGGCGTCCAGCAGATCATCGGCGGGGCAACGACCAGACTCGATGCGGTGCAGGAGGGGTGTGAGCAGGTACAGATCGTCGGGCAGGCAACGACCGAGACCGCGCTCTGCGATGGCGCCCAGGTCCTGAGCCCAAGCACCCAGGCTGCGACCCCCGACCTGGCCATCCAGGCCGCTACGGGCCGCGACGGCGAAGCGCGAGGCGTGGGTGCCATGACGACTCAGATCGGCTGCCAGGGCGGTCGCTTCGTCCAGGGCCGTCGGGCAGTACATCAGCCCCGTGAACAGGGCGCAGAAGGACAAGGCCAGGCTGTGGTCGACACAGTCCGCACCCCGGATCTCGATGGTGCGCTTGACCCGCACTTCAGGGAAGACGCTGGTCTGGTGGAGCACCCAGTCGTCCTCACTCGGAAAGTGTCCGTCCAGGCCCCGATCCATGTACTCGCGGAAGGTCCGGCCCTGGGCCGATCGCCAGGCGCCATCGGCCTTGTAGAACATCATCGGGACGTCGAGAAGGTAGTCAACCCAGGCGGCGTGGGAGTACCCCTGGTGCAAGGCCTGGGGGAAACCGGTGCGGGCCGGGTCGGTGCGGGTCCAGATGTGGGCGCGGTAGCTCTTGAAGCCCGTGTCCTGGTTCTTGTAGAGGGGCGAGTTGGCGAAGAGTGCGGTGGCCAGCGGAGCCAGGCCGGTGGCCATGGCGACCTTGAGCGCGCAGTCGGCTTCATCGGCGTAGTCGAAGTTGGCCTGGACCGAGGTCGTGCCCTTCATCATGGTGTGGGCGAGGTCACCGTAGGTCGGCAGGTAGCGCCGCATGACTTCATAGCGACCCTTGGGCACCCACCCGATCTCGTCAACATCTGCGATCGGGCTCAAACCACAGGCGATCCAGCGCAGGTCGTGCCCCTCGACCAGGGCCAGCATGTCCCTGCGGTTGTTGCGCATCTCGTCAGCCAGCCCGGTCAAGCTGCGGTGCGGCGCGCCGGACAGCTCGACCTGGCCGCCCGGCTCCAAGGTGATGCTGGCCCCGTCCCTCCATAGCGCGACAGGGTTCTCGCCCTCGTACTCGACATCCCAGCTTCCCATCCCAGCGAGCTGTTCGAGGACCCAGCGGATGCCGTCAGGTTCGAAGTAGCCGACGGG
>JAADHA010000334.1 GCA_013152105.1 Oligoflexia bacterium
GGTGCCGACCACACCTGCTCGCTCCAAGCCGATGGCTACGCCAACTGCTGGGGCAACTCGGCCCTGGGGGCCACGGTCCCGCCCAACAATCGCTTTCGCTCTCTGTCGGCCGGGACCGGCTTCACCTGTGGGCTCACGACCAAGAGAGAACCCCTGTGTTGGGGACGGGATGACCTGGTGACCGACACCGGAATCCCAGCAACCAGCCCGGTCATTCCAGCCAGTGGGGACTACAGCCTGGTCGAGGCCGGCGACGGCTTCGCCTGTGGTGCGGGGGTCAAGAGCGGCGTGACCTGCTGGGGAGACACCGAGGGCTGGCCCGACCTGTTCAGCGACACCGACCAGTACGCCCAACTCTCGCTCGCCGCGGGCGAGGCATGTGGCCTGAAGATCGACGGCAGCGCCTGGTGCGCCATGCTGTCTCAGGCCGGTCAGTCCTTGTCTGGCGTGATCCTCCAGGTCAGCGCGGGCGTGGGCCATGCTTGCGCCCTGGCGACTGGTGGCGCCTTGTCGTGCTGGGCCCTGGACGACGCGTCGGCACCTGCCGTCTCCGGGCCCTGAGACCATGGCGCGCGCAGACGCCAGTGGTCACGGTGCTGACACGCCGATGATGCGGCAGTACCTGGAGTTCAAGGCCCAAGTCCCCGGCGCCATGCTCTTGTACCGCATGGGGGACTTCTACGAGCTGTTCTTCGACGACGCCGTCAAGGCCGCCGAGATCCTCGACCTGACCCTCACCAGTCGCAACAAGAACGACCCCAACCCCATCCCGATGGCGGGTGTGCCACACCACGCCCTCGAGCCCTACCTGATCCGCCTGGCGGCGGCCGGAATCAAGGTGGCCATCGCGAATCAGGTCGAGGACCCATCAGACACGCGCGCCCGCGGTGAGAAGCTGGTTGCTCGCGAGATCATCCGCGTCGTCACACCAGGGGTTCCGTGGAACTCAGACGGGCTGGACGCCCGCGAGCGCTGCTGGCTGGCGGGCGCCTCTTGTGGGGCAGGGCAGCGCAGCAGCCTGGGCCTGGCCCTGCTCGATGTGTCGACCGGCGAGCTGCGGGTGACCGAGGTCCCCGACGCCACGGCCCTGGCCCGCGAGCTGAGCCTGCACGACCCCCGCGAGCTGGTGCTGCATCCCGCGGTGTCCGAGCTGCCAGAGCTCTCCGATCTCGTCGCCCGGCTTCCCCTGTCCGTGCCCGAGCCCGCGGCCTTCGACAAGGACGCCGCCGTGCAGCGCTTGTGCGAGGTGCTGGGCGTCGCCGACCTGATGGGCTTCGGCGCGGCGGGCCTGGGTCCGGGCCTGGCAGCCGCTGGCGCCTTGGTGGCCTATGTGCGCGACACGGCACGGGTCGACCTGGCCCACCTCACCGGGCTGGATGTCTACAGCGTCGGCGGGCGCATGGTGCTGGACGGGGCGACCCGTCGCAACCTGGAGATCCTGCGACCGCTGTGGGGCGGCGGGCGCAAGGGCACCCTGCTCGACCTTCCTGCACGGCCATGGGGGGGCGCCTGCTCCGGGACTGGTTGTCGGCGCCGCTGGTCGATGTAGACGCGATCAACGCGCGCCTGGATGCGGTGGAGACCCTGCTGGACCCGACCCTGCGCCGAGGCGTGCGCGAGCGCTTGCGGCTGGTGGCTGACCTCGAACGCCTGGGCGGCAAGGTCTCCCAGGCGACCGCCAACGCCCGGGACCTGGTCGCGCTGCAGGGCTCCATCCAGGCCCTGCCCAGCTTGAACGTGCTGATCGAGCCACACCCGGCCCTGGAGCCCGGTCGGTCCCCGGACCTGTGCGAAGAGCTCGCCGCGGACATCGCCCGCTGGATCGTGCAAGAACCCCCGACCGCCCTGACCGAGGGGGGCATCTTGCGACGGGGGGTACACGAAGAGCTGGACCAGGTCGTGGCCTTGGCCCGCGAAGGCAAGGGCGCCATCGCACGAATGGAGGCCCGCGAGCGCGAACGCACCGGCATCAGCAGCCTGAAGATCAAGCACAACCGCGTGTTTGGCTACTTCCTGGAGGTCACCCACGCCAACCGCGAGCGCGTGCCCGACGACTGGATGCGCAAGCAGACCCTGGCCAACGCCGAGCGCTTCATCACCGCCGAGCTCAAGGATTTCGAAGAAAAGGTGTTGGGCGCGGACGAGCGCAGAAAGTCCTTGGAGTATGCGCTCTTCGTCGAGCTTCGGAACCGGGTTGCGGCCCAGGTCGCCCGCCTGCAGGCCATCGCCCGACGCATCGCCTGGCTCGATGTCGTCGCCAGCCTGTCCGATGTCGCGGCCACCAACCGCTTCTGCAGGCCGGTCATCGACAACAGCCAGCGACTGGAGCTGGTCGCCGCCCGCCATCCGGTGGTCGAGGCGATGCCCATGGACGAAGCCTTTGTCCCCAACGATATGATGATGGACGAAGACCGCCGCCTGATCATCCTGACCGGTCCGAATATGGCCGGCAAGAGCACCGTCATGCGCCAGGTCGCGCTGGCGGTGCTGATGGCCCAGGTGGGCTCCTTTGTGGCCGCCGCCCAGGCCCACATCGGGCTCTGCGACCGGATCTTCGTCCGGGTCGGGGCCAGCGATGACCTGGCGCACGGGCGCAGCACCTTCATGGTCGAGATGAGCGAGACGGCCTTCATCCTCAACCAGGCCACCGCGCGTTCGCTGGTGCTCCTCGACGAGATCGGCCGAGGGACCAGCACCTATGATGGACTCTCCATCGCCTGGGCGGTGGCCGAGGCCATGCACGACCGGGTCCGAGCCCGCACCATCTTCGCGACGCACTACCATGAACTGGTGTCGCTGGCCGAAGAGCGCCCTCATGTACACAACTGCCACATCGCGGTCAGCGAGTGGGGCGAGCGCATCATCTTCCTGCGCCGACTGGAGGACGGTGGGGCCAGCCAAAGCTACGGCATTCAGTGCGCCCGCCTGGCCGGGATGCCGCGGCCGGTGGTCGACCGCGCCCGCGAGCTGCTCACCGAGCTGGAACGTCGCCCGCGACACGGCCCTCCGACCCGCCAGCTTGACCTCTTCGGCGCCGCCGCCGGCAAGCCCGGAACCGCACCCGCCCCCGTGCTGACCCCCTCTCCAGTCGACGCCACCCTGGCCAGCATCGATCCCGACACACTCACGCCGCGCGCCGCGCTGGAGCTGCTGTACCAGCTCAAGTCCCTGAGCGGATCTGCCTAGGCTCCGTATTCAGGCGGCTGGAAGCCCCGTCTCACTTGAGACGTGGCGCGTCACGCCGTTGCTTCTTGGCGCGGAAGCTGTGGAAGGGACCACAGCGATGCGCCAGCACTTGCCACAGTGGCGGGTACCGTGATCCGCGTGGTGAGCCCCTGCCCCGGCACGCTCTCGACCGCGACCTCTGACCGTGAAGCTTGCAGACCGCGTGCCAGACCGCGTTGAGCCCGACGCCTCGACCGCTGATGTCCGTGACCTCGTCCTTGGTCGACAGACCGTCGCTGAACAGGGCCGCGACCAGGTCTTCCTGGGTGCTGGCTGGCAAGTTCTGGGCCGCTGCCTTCGTGGCGACCGCGTCCCAGTTCACACCGCAGCCGTCATCGCTGATCTCGATGACCAGGTCATCCCCATGGCGCAAGGCGGACAGAAGAAGGTGCCCTAATTGCGACTTTCCGGCCGCGACCCGGCTCTGCGGGTCGGAGATACCATGGTCGATGGCGTTGCGCACCACGTGCACCAGGCTAGCCCACAGGCTGTTCCACGCACGGTTCGGGGGCAGCCTGATGTCCCCACAGTTCACCTTGCACTCGATCGACTTGCCTTGGGCCAGCGCCAGCTTGTTGGCCTGCGCGGAGAGGTGGTACAGGCGCGTCTCGACCGGCTCCCAGGTCAGTCGCTCCAGCGCGAAGAGCAGGTGATCCTTGCCAGCGTCGCCCTCGATCATCGTCCGCACCTCGTCGAGATACTCACGTCGAAGGTGAATGACGCTTCCGCCCTCATCCCCGACCATTGGCTCCAGGGCCCCCGCCAGATCGGCCCAGCGCTCGACCAGCGCTTGGCGGTCCTCTCGGGAGCACGAGCCATCACCCTCTGCCATCCGATCCTCCAGGCCATGGAGCCAGGTAGCGATCTGGCAGAGCCCCATCACGGCCGCGCTACCCTTGAAGGTATGGACCGCGCGTCGCTGGTCGCCAGGCCCCCAGGTCCCGCTGGCGATCCCGTCGACCAGGCGACGAGACTCCCGCAGAAAGCTAGCGACTAGCTGATGGTCTTGGATGCAGCGGGCTGTCAGGGTCGAGACATCCCTGGCCCGCTCCTCTGCGGCGCGCGACCGAACCACATCGGAGACATCCGCGAACACGCAGAGGACCGGTGACTGCGGGTCGTCCTTGTCGATGAGCTGAAGGTCGATCTCGAGGGTGCGCTGCCGTACCACGGCCTGTCGAGGGAGCTGCGCCAGGCACTCGCCCAGTGGCATCCAGTCGTCCTCGGCCGACACCCAGCAGGACTCCAGCCAGTCTGCAAAGCGGCGGTTGCCTTCCGCGAAGATCTGCCAGAGCGGGACTCCGGGCTGAAACGCTCCGAGCATCTGGGTCGCGGCCTTCGAAAACTGGGGTTCGATGGTGCCGTCCCGACGAACCAAAAGGATGCCAGTCGGCACGTGATCCAGCAGCGACCGAGCCAGATCGTGTGAGCGGCCCAGCTCCGCGTGAATGTCCTCCTTTCGGCGGTTGATCAGCCCTTGCTCGAAGGCCGCCAGGCGACGCGTGGCTTCGTGCGACCAGCTCATCGCCGCCAGCCCAATGATCAGCCCGAGGTAGGCCATCATCCCGGCGAATCCGTGCTCGAGACGCGAGGTCCCTTCGATGTCGTACCACCAGTCGGAGACGATCGGTTGGTGCGCCACAAGCCAGGGGCCCACGATCCACAGACCGACAAAGCTCACACAGGTCGCCGCGATCCAACCCAGGCCCCCGCGCCAACCCAGCAGCATGACCGCCATCACCGGCACAAGGGCGAACCACGGAAGCAGCAGCCCATCGGAGACGCCGATGGTGAGTCGCGACACGACGGTGGCTCCCAGCCCAGCCAACAGGAACAGGTGGGAAGTGCGCTTGGCGGAGGCACCACGGCGGAAGTACACCAAGAGTGTGGTGGAGACGGCGCCAAACGCGATGGTCACAATCGCCAGAGAGGGCGCGCGGAGCAGTATCAGCGCACCGCCGATGGTCAAGCCTTGGAATGCCCCGAGCAACAGCAGGCCGCCGTTGACCCGGTCCAGACGGCAGTCCTCGGGCGTGGTCGAGCCTGGCCGTGGCGAAATCAACCGGCGAATCCAGTTGATGATGAAGATGGTCATGGCATGCTCCTCAGGGTTCACCGAACTACGCCGCGCGGACCTGATTGCGACCGCCCTCCTTGGCTTCGTAAAGCCGCGCGTCCGCGTAGTTCACGACATCTTCGATGGTGTCGTTCACGCCCGCCGCGGCCACGCCGATGGACGCACTGATCGACAGGGGATTCCCGTCGGTCGTGCACAGATCCAGCGACTCTACTGCCGCGCGAAGCGCCTCACCCAGAGCGAAGCCACCATCGGTGGCCTGTCCTGGCGCGACCAGCAGGAATTCCTCGCCGCCCCAGCGACAGGCAATGCCCCCCACGGTGGCACTGCGGCTGCTCAGCACCTTGCCCAGAGCGCGCAACACCACGTCTCCAGTCGCGTGGCCATAGGTGTCGTTGACCCTCTTGAAGTGGTCGACGTCGAGCATGCAGACCACATAGGGGCGGTGCGCGTACTCGGGGCCCGACATGGTGTCGAGAAAGGCCCGCCGGTTGAGCAGCTCGGTGAGCGGGTCGACCCGCGCCTGGCGGCGGGTTGCCTGAACCAAGGTGGCCACCCGCAACGGGACCCCAAGCTCGCCGGCCATCAGTTGCAGGACGGCGTTGGCCTCGGCCGAGCTCGGGTCCGCGGCCATCGCCAGCCGCCCAACGACCGTCTCGCCAAAGTGGACATCGGCCTGCCAGACCTTGTCGTCTTCGCGGAGCGGACGGGCGTCCTCGTCGAGAACCTGGAGGACGTCGGCCGTCGGCAGCTTGAGGGCGAGCTGAGCCGCGACGATTGCGACATCGGCGGTCGAGGGGTTGGCGTGCACACCGAGGTGCTCACCGCTCTCGGACTGCAGCGCCAACCAGCCATAGGGGAGCTGACGACACGTGAGCTGCGAGAGCTGGTCGAAGAGGCGCCCAAAGGACTCGCAGGCCGCCAGGGCACGAACCTCGGCCGCCAGCATCGACTCGAAGAGGCGTCGGTCCAGCTCGGCGGCGATGCGGTCCCGCACATCGACGGTGCCGAGCATGGTGAAGAAGCCATCGCCTGGTGGCGCCGCCGCGATGGCGTGGGCGATGGTCCGCAACAGTTCGCCGGTCGCTCCAGAGCGCGCGTAGAGGGCCCCCGACTGCTCAGCCCAGAACTGGCCGCGCGGCGCGTAGCCGTCTCCCAGCAGGATGACCGGGACGTGGGCGGTTGCGGCCTCGGCCTTGAGCAGGTGGCAAAGCTGCACCCCCGAGATGCCCGGCATCAGCAGCCGAGCGACCACCGCGTCGGGCGGCTCCGCCAGGGCCACAGAGGCGGCCTCGGCCGGCGATCCAGTGGCAAAGACGACGTAGCCTTGGGCCTGCAAGCGCCCATTCAGCAGCGCCCGGGCACTGCCGTCGGGCTCTAGCACCACCAGCCGGTGGTCGCTGGCCACCAGCCGCGGGGTCACTTCGCAGCCTGCTCGCAGCCGGCCTGGGCCAGCCGCCGCACCGTCGCGACCAGCACATCGTCCTTGAATGGCTTGACAATCCAGCCACGAGCTCCGGCGGCGCGGGCTCGGCGGACCATGGCGGGCTCGCCCTCGGTGGTCAGCATCACCACCGGGAGCTCAGCGTGGCTCGGGTCCGCCTTGATCAGCTCGACCATGGACAGGCCGTTGAGCCGCGGCATATTCACGTCGCACAAGACCAGCGAGATATCGCTTTGCGAGGTGATGATCTCGCGCCCCTGCTCACCGTCTCGGGCCTCGATGACGTCGAAGCCAGCGCGGGAGAGTGTGCTCCGCACGGCGAGGCGGATGGCCTTTGAGTCGTCGATGATCAAGATCCTGGGCTGGTTCACGGGGGGGCTCCAAAACGGAAGGGGCAGCGGGGTGAGGGGAGGAGAGGGAAGGGGAGCGGGGTTCAGAAGATGATGACGTCGCCGGACTCGCTGGGTGCAACGCTGGGGCCCGCCTCGGCCGCCATGGCGTCGCTGGTCTCCAGATCGAGCCAGGCCAGGACGACGCCCGCCGGGCTGGTCAGCACCGTCCAGGCGATGTGGCTGCGGCGCGACTCGTTGGGTACCAACGACATGCCTCGCACTGACTGGGGGATGGCCAGGTGGATGGCGTAGCCCTTCGTGAGCAGGCGACCCTTGAGCCGCCCCAGCACCTGGTTCGACAGCTCACGCAGCCAGTCGCTGTGCGCCGCCAGGTCGCCAGGGCTGCCCATGCTGCGCGCGTACAGGGTTGCCAGCGTCGGGTCGGTCGTGGCCAGGCCCAGCGCACCGGCCAGGCCCTCTCCGGTAAAACCGATGACCGAGGCGATGCCCAGGTCGCCCACCCTGCGGTCCCGCGCGACCCGAATTCCGTGCGACGCCAGGACCTCGGCCGTGCAGCCATCCAGATCGGCCTGGAGGGCCTCGCTGCTAAGGCTGGCGCTCGGTTTGTCGAGCCGCATCGGTCCCCACACGACGTCCAGGTCTATGGCTGCTTCTGGTGAGACGTGGTGCGTCATACCGTTGCTCCTTGGGTACTCGCCACTGCGGCGAATGCCGTTGTGCCTTGCAAACCGCATGCCAGACCGCACCGACCTTCGGGACTGCCCGCGGCACCGTGAGGCAGCAACAGTGACCAGAATCTGCGAACTGTTCCACGAAGCTGTTCCACCCACATGTTCCAACGGCCTGTTCCAATGGCCTGTTCCACGGGAACTGTTCCGCGGTCTCCTCCCACCCGCTTGTCACGCGTCCCGCTTGTCATGCGTCCCGCCAGCGCGCGCGGCGATAGGCTCTGTGCGTGCGCTGTTTCTTCGCCCTGCTCTGCCTGATCCTGGCCGCTTCGCCGGCCCACGCCGCGCGCCTGGTCGCAGTGCGAACCTTCACAGCGCCCGGGCAGGCCCGGCTGCTGTTGGAGTTGGACCCTGGAGAAGAGAGCACCCCGGCGACGATCCAGACCCGTGCCTCACCGCCCCTCGGGGCGATCGCTGCTCGGGGGATCACCTGGCTAGGTGGGGTCGAGCTGGACGCAGACCTTCCGGTCGAGGTTCCGGTCCACACAGACGGTGTCCGCAGGGTCCTGCTCGCTGTCGTCGGTGCCGGCGTCCAGGTCACGGTCGAGCTGGATCAGGCGCGGTTGGTGCGGGCTGAGCAGATCGACCCACGGGCGGTGATCGTCGACCTGCTCACCAGCGCGGACAGCGGTTCCACGACAGACGGTTCAAAGACAGGGGAGGGGAGTGCCCCACCCAGTGCTGTGTCCGATGAGCTTCCTACGCGGGCGCAACTGCTGGCCGTGGTGCAAGGGGTCGACCTGCTTCGGGCCGCTGGCGGTGCGCGCAAGACCCGGCCGGTCGTGGTCCTCGACGCCGGCCATGGGGGCTGGGACCACGGCGCGGTTGGACCAAACGGCACCCGCGAGGCCGACATCGCCCTGCAGATAGTGCTGCGCGCCGCCGTCGGGATGCGCCAGCGCCTGGACGCGGACGTGATCCTGACCCGCGACGACGATGAATTCGTCACCCTGCGCGGACGAGCCCGCATCGCAAACCAGGCCAAGGCCGACCTCTTCGTGTCGGTGCACGCCAACGCGGCCTTTGGCCCGCAAGCCTGGGGGACCGAGACCTACAGCATGGACACAGCCTCGGACCGGGGCGCCCAGCGCGTCGCCGCGCGCGAGAACGCCATCGCACGGAAAGAAGGGCTGGCCGAGGGCGACGACCTGCTGGCCGCGCAGCTCATCAACACCGGCACCATGCGGCTCTCGCGCGAGCTGGCGGCCCACGTCCAGAGCGCTGTCTGCCAGCGCCTGGGCCTGGTCTATGGCACGCAGAGCGTCCACGATCTCGGCACCAAGACCGCGCTCTTCACGGTCCTCACCCGCACGCAGATGCCGGCGGTGCTCTTCGAGAGCGCCTTTGTGAGCAACCCCACCGACGAGCGGCGGCTGCGGGCGCCATACTTTCAGCAGACCATCGCCGACGCGCTGGTCGACGCCGTCGGCGCCTGGCTCGACCGCCAGGGTGACGGTGCAGAGGAGAGCCCATGACCAGCAACAGGGCAGGGGACTTGTCCCCCATCGACGCCGCCATCGACGGGCTGCTGGCGGTCTGTCGGGTCGAGCGCGGTCTGGCTGACAACACGCTGGAGGCCTACCATCGCGACCTGGCTGACCTGCGGCGTTTTCTGCAAAGGCGCGGCATCAGCGCCCCCGCCCAGGTGCGTCGGCAGGACATCGCGGCCTGGATGGTGGACCTGGCCGACCGCGGCCTGGCCGCAAGCACCCGGGCGCGGCACCGCGTGGCCATGCGTCAGCTCTTCGTCTTTCTGGTGGCCGAGGGGCTCATCGACACCGACCCCAGCACGAACATCGACGCACCGCGGACGCGTCGCCCCTTGCCCGTGGTGCTCAGCCAGGCCCAGGTCGAAGCCCTGCTGGCCGCTCCAGACATCAAGACCCGGATCGGCAGCCGCGACGGCGCCATGATCGAGCTGCTCTATGCAACCGGCCTGCGGGTCAGCGAGCTGGTCGGCCTGCCCAAGCGGGCCATCCACGACGGCTATCTGCTGGTCCGTGGCAAGGGCGGCAAGGAACGGCTGGTGCCCTACGGTGACCAGGCCGCCGCGTCCTTGGCGCGTTGGGGACGAATCCGCGGGGACACAACGAGCCCCTGGCTCTTCGTCAACAACCGTGGACGCCCCATGACCCGGCAGAACTTCTGGCTGCGCCTGCGCCACTACGCGCGGGCAGCGGGAGTCCGCGGCAAGGTCAGCCCCCACGTGCTGCGCCACGCCTTCGCCACGCACCTGCTGGCCCACGGCGCGGATCTTCGCGCTGTGCAGGCCATGCTCGGGCACGCCGACATCTCCACCACCG
>JAADHA010000559.1 GCA_013152105.1 Oligoflexia bacterium
GATCGGTTGGTCGACCGCCAAGGCCAGGCCCACGCGCAGGGCTTCGATGTCGATGCGATCGATCCGAAGCCGCGCGCCCTCCCAGGTGCAGAGTCCAGCCTGGACCCAAGCTCGAACCTCGAGGGCCACCAGTTCAGGGAGCCCACCGGTGCGTTGCCACAGCACCGACGCAGCGTCCTTGCGCAGGTGAAGGAACACATCCGGTCCCTGGAAGAGCTGCCCCAGCGCGTCTTGACCCACCGTGCCTTGACCCACCGTGCCTTGACCCACCGTGTCGCACCCAGCCAGCACCTGGGCCAGCGTGTGATCCAGCGCCACCGGCGGTTGCCCCCCCAGGGCTTGGATCACCTCCCAGGCGCTGCTCGGGCGATCCTCGGGCCGTGGCGACACCAAGCGATCCACCACCGCGCTCACCGACGCAGGCACGCCTGGCGCGACCCGGGCCAGGGGACGAGGGGGAGCCTTGCGGCGATCCACCAGGAGGCTCGAGGGCCGCGTCCGCTCTTGTGGCAGAAAACCACCCGAGAGCGCTTCGTAGAGCATGACGCCGATCGAGTAGAGGTCGGCCTGTGGACCACAAGGCAGGCCCCGCGCTTGTTCCGGCGCCACGTAGCGAGGCGTGCCGCTGCGGTCCCAGGTGGTGGTCAGCGACTGTCCCCGGGCCAGCCCGAAGTCCACAATGATCGGCTGTCCCGCCCGGTCAACCAGGACATTGGCCGGCTTGATGTCGCGATGGACCACACCAGCCAGGTGGACACGGGCGAGCGTATCCAGCAAGGCCAGCACGCTGGGCACGATCTCGGCCCATTCCCGTCGGCGGGGGCCAAGGAAGGGCCGCCCGGAGATCAGGTCCATGACGACGAAATATTCGTCATCTTGAAGCCCATCGTCACGCAGCGCCGCCACACCCGGAAGGCGCAGCCAGCGCATGGCCGTGACCTCGGATCGAATGCGGTCCAGCTCGCGGGTGGTCGGCGCATGGATCACCTTGATGGCGACCTGGTCCCCGGTCAGCCGATCGATCGCCCGGTAGACCCGGCTGCTGGACCCCGTCCCCAGACACTCTCGAGTCCTGTAACGGTCCGCCAGAAGAGGGAAAAGTCGCTTCTTACCAACCCCGTCGACATCATCTGGCAGCACCGTTTCATCGACATCGTCACGAATTGGAGTAACGGCAAACGCTGGTTGGGTCGCGGCAAGATCGAGCGTCGAAGCGCCAAAGGCCATGGTCGACAGCGAGGGGCGGCGGGCCACAATGCACATCCCTGGCAAGGTGGAAGCGCGCGACACGCAGTCCACGCCGCTGGGCAGCACTCGCGCGCCGAGCAGGCATCATGCTAGCACAGTCGGCATCGCCAAGACCAAGCTTGTGGCCAAGCTCAGGTGAGCTGGATCTCCACCACGCCGACTGGCACAGTGCCGTCGGCCATGCCGCGCCGCAGTTCGGACCAGGGTTCGACTTGGGCCAGCGGTGGCGTCGCAGCCGGCAGGTGATTCAGGGGCACCAGCGCAACCGCCCACCGCTGGCGCCCGGCGGGAGGCCGCGCGACCAGGTCGACTCGGTGACAGCCGTCCGCTTCGACCGGCAGTCGCGACAGAGAGACCGCGTCCAGAACCCGGGCCGGGGTGACGACCTGCCACCCTTCACCGAGATCGCGCAGGATGATGACGCCTTCACGGTCGGGATGCTGTCGCGGGTCCAGCCGTACTTGAAAGCGATCGCCCACCCGGAGGCAGGCCGGCCCCATCACCCGAGGCCGACCCACCCACATGGCCAACCCCAGACCCGGTGGTGGGACCCGAAAGGCCGCCGGGCGCTGGGGGGGAACCGCGGCCTGCATGCCCAACTGCCTGAGACGGTCCCGCAACGCGGGCGTGCGCTTCAACGCGGACCGCACGACGACTGCTACGTCCGGGTCGAGGGCATCGGCGGCATACAGGAGCAGGGTCTCGTCGCTGATGTCGAGCATGTTGCCTCCACGAGGTAGACGGGGCCGCGGTCCGCCTCTTTGGTTTTTGTGCGGACCGTCCCCGGACCACCAGCGCGATCACTCTTCCTGGGCTGGACGGAGCTCAGCGACAGCGATGAGCGACTCTCGTGCCACAAGCGCAGCGTTGATGAAGCGCCGATATCGCACCCGAGGCAGGCAGATCGCGTCATGCCAGGAAGGCGACACCGCGGCCAGGAAGGCGGCCTTGATGCCCGGCTGGTCCAGGTCGATGGAGGCGAGCGCGTCGAGGACCGGCCGCAGCCTGCGCAGGCACAGGGGCAGGTGCTCGGACAGCTCGGCCCGCAGCCGAGAGAGCCCCTGGGCCCGGGTGGCGCCAGGGTAGCTTCGCAGTTGCTCAGGGCAGTCGTCGGCCAGCAGGCGTCCCCAGGTCGTGTCGCGCTTGTCCACAGCGTCGCCGCCGCGGACCCACTGGCGCAGATGAGCCAGACGGCCCTTGAGGAGCACCAGGAGCACCCAGGTCTGCAAGGCGAGCTGGTCGTCCACACTCAGCGGTGGGGCGCCCCCTTCGGGTAGGACACAGGGCGGTTCGATGGTGCGCACATCGTAGAAGGAGAAGCCGTGCTGCACCTGTTGCCACGCCCAGTCACGGGCATAGACCGCCACCGCGACCGAGGTCCTCTCCGCCAAGCCCGGCAGCTCTACCAGCCTGGCCAGCAGGTGCTCAGCCGGCGCCTCACGCAGCACTGCACGCAAGCGTCCGCGAGCCCGTCCCCGGTTGTGCCGCACCACCGCGACGCCTCGTGCCGGAGAGGTAAAGGCTGGGTCCGACCAGCGGGTCACGAGGCGCATCGCCAGGTGCAGGTCGAGCAGGTCTCCCAGTTCCTGCGGACGCTGTTGCCCACGAAGCCGTAGCTCACGGGCCTGGACCTCCCAGGCGACCGTCTCTCCCCAAGCCATCGCCGCCGTGTGCCGCCCGTGACCGCGGGTCACCGCGCAGCGCGCCACCCGTGGCCAACTGGACAGCGGGAGGGCCGAGGCCAGAGCGTCCACCGGGTCCATGCCGGCCGCCTCGATCACGCGCACCGCGACCTCGCGCCAGCCTGCCCGCTCTGCTCCGTCTCCGACCAGCACGTAGAAGAAGCCCTCATGTGCGTCTCCGAGAGCTCGGTGACGGACTTCCCTTGGCAGGCGCCGTCCATGCACCACCGCCGAGAATGCACGCAAGGCAGGCGGCAAGAACAGCGTCTCCCAGGCATCGCGGACATCCCAGGGGTGTCCCTGAGCCCACGCCTTCCAAAGGCCGGCGATCTCCGCATCCAGCAAGGGCACGACTTGGTAGTTCCGAGCCGCCCAAGGCCGGCGTTCGACGGCATCGACCAGCCAGGCATGGGCCGCCAGTTCAGAGAGGGCCCAGGCCAGCGGATCGCCAGGGATCTGGGTCTGAGGGCGCGAATACACCGCGTTGCGCCAGTCCAGGACCGCGCTGGCGACGGCCGGCTCGGCGGCGCCGCAAGCGGATGAGGCCCCCATGCCCACAGCCCAGGCACCACGGCTGGGCGCCAGGCTGGCTGTGGCCAACCGCTTCAGCAGCGCATCGGCACGGTGGCCATCGAAGCGCCAGCCCTGCAACAGGGTGCGGGCCTTGGCAAGCCGTCCCAGACGCAGGTCCGCCGCGGCGCCAACAGCAGTTTTCCGCCAGCGCTCCCGATGTTCAAGATAGTCCGCAGTTGACACGCCAAGAGTCTACGACAGATCAGTCTCGTCTCGGAACACCCTCTGCGACCGCGACCAGCCAGGTCAGCGGCGTCAGGGCCAACAGGTCGCCCGCCGACAACTTGACCCGGCCCGCCGGCTGGTCCTTCGAGTCGGCGGCGATCAGGCAGTGACCGGAGCGCTGCAGCACCACCGCTCCATCGACATCGCCCCGCAGATGCCGCCTGGACAGGTAGGGATCAACACCCCCCACGTGGTCGTAGAGCGCATGGTGCGCGTGCCCTTGAGGCGCCGACCGACCGACCAGATCGCCCCGCTCTGGCCGGACACGGCGCCCGTCCTCGGGGCCTCCCAGAACCTCGAGATGCTGCCACGGGCCGCCTCGAGCATAGACGTAGGGCTGCATCTTGTGCGTCGCCAGGTCGTCACTGGACTCAATCCCGCAGGAAGAGTCGGTATCCAGCGCGTCGGCATCCCCGAAGAAACTGGATAGTTCGGTCGCATCCACCCGTGTCGAGACCAGGTCCAAGCGCTCGGCCAGCCCCGGTGGCAAGTCCTTGACGATGGCCGCCGCGAGCTGGTCCACACTGAAGCGGGCCGGCAGGGCCTGGCGAACCCGGTCCAGCCGGGGGCTCAAGCGATGGGGAGGGCCATCAGCGGGCTCAAACGCGTCAAGCCATCCGGTCAGGCGCGCCCGGTTGCGCCGCACAGCCAGGCGCACGTGGCGATCAGACAACATCTCAGGGGGCACGGCCAGCGCCAGATGTTCCAGGCCAAGCCAGTGTTGACCACGCGCTTCGGCCAGCGCCATCGCATCGCAGAGCAAGGTACGGGCGTCATCATCTGGGTCCCACTGGGCGCTCAACTGACGCGCGGCCGGCGCCCAGCCGATGGCGTCCGCGTGGGCGACGGTGAGCCCTAGCCGCCACCAGCGAGCGTCGGGGAAGGGCTGGGCCGCGGCACGCACCCGTCGCCGACCTTCGGCCAGGGCGAAGCCAAGCGAGCGCCCCTGCCCCAGGGTCGACACGATCCCGGACAGCGCCAGGCAGGCCGCGTCCTGGTCCAGGCGCAAGTCACTGGCCAGGACCGCCGCGGCACCCGCCGCGAGGATCTGGTCGACCAGACCGGCGGAAGCGCTGGAACAGCGCAGGCCCCCCTCGCACATCAACAACACCACCAGCGCGGCCTGGCACAGCCAGGGCTGCAAACTGTGAGCCACGGTCGATGGTGACAGCGGACCCTCATCGCCCAGCACGCGCAGTTGTTGGTCCAGCGCCTGGGCGTGCCCCACCAGGAACACCACCGTCGCCTCACGCGGTCGCGGCCTGCCCGTCGGGGACACCGGGTCGGGAAAGGCAGCGGCGCGACAGGCCGAGCGCACACCCTCTGCCAGCTCGCTTACCGCGGGGTCCTGCGCATCACTGCACCACAGCACGGGGCGAACACGGTCGCCCCAGGGGCGCACCCGTCCGGCACCCAGGCGCACGACGATGCCGTCGCCCGCGCTCTCCAGCGGCAGGCCGGTGGCGTCGCTGGCCAGGCACTCCCAGGGGAGATTGCGCAAGGCCAGATCGCGCACATCGACCAGCACGACAAGCTGCTGACCGGTTGCCGCCGCCGCGCCCCGAGACTCGGCCACCGCTCGCGCGATCTCCGGCGAAGCCTGAAACACCGTCGACAGCCTTCGGCCCGCCCGTTCCTCTGCCGCGGTAACCACTACATCGTCACCTGGAACCAGCAGGACTGGAAACGCGCCGACCCCAACCTCGGCCTGCACACCCGCCAACAGATCCGCGGCCGCGTCGGGCGCGAGGTGCCCCAGAGCAGCCGAAGTACCCACCGAACCAACCGCAATCCGCCAGCCACCATCAGGCTCGACGAAGACTTGAAGCAGCAGTGGTGTGGACATCGCCAGTGATGATATCGCGGAAGAGGGTCGACCCTGTCTTCGCGCTGAAACGACCGCCTGTCAGAAAAGGTGTTTGCACTGGCACGCTGCCCAACCCGGTCCTACCCATGCGCTTCGACCATGCCATGCTGTGATCGCTCCGCCGAAGGTAGCCACGGCGCGTGGGCCGAGCGCCCAGCGTCGCGCACCGCCAGCGTGATGTCCCGGAGAGACCCGTGACTGACCCCAACGATCCCCACCAGCGCCCACCTCAAAGCGCCATGGACCCCGCGGACGATGAACCGACCGCGCCGCACCCGCCGATTGGCGCGGACCAACCCGGCGCGGACCAACCCGGCGCGGACCAGCCCGGCGCGGACCAGCTCAGCACAGCACCAGCCAGCACCAGCCTCGCCGGCGGCAACATCGTGGGGCTTGCCATCATTGGTCTGCTGGCCCTGGTCCTGGCGGTGAGCGCGATGATGCTTGTCCGGTTCATTGCCCCGCGCGACCAAGCCCACGATGCAAACCCCAGCACCGACCAGGCTCCGACCGCCAGCCCACCCGATGTCACCCTGGGCCTCTACTACGAACGCGATGGCAAGGCGCAACGCCTGAATCCCGGCACGCGGATCGCCGTCGGCGATCGCCTGATGTTCGAGCTCTCCAGCGACCAGCCGGCCGAAGTGCGGCTCTGGATCGAAGAAGATGGGCTCACCATCCAGCAGCTCGGTCCGATCTCCGCCGACCCGAGCCCGGCCATGGTCGGCGCCGAGGACGGCATGCTGGCCTGGGGCTTTGGCTCACCACGCACGATCACGGTGCGCGCGTCGGCCGCCAGCAGCGGTTGCCCCGCGGTTAGCTGCGCCAGCCAGGTGGTGATGGCCCGCTAGGTCCAGATCCAGGTGCCAGGCATTCTCAGTTAGCATTTTCTGCCCGGCAACCCGTGATCGCTGGAGTCCTCTTCAGACGCTGACATCGACCCAGTCGATGCCTTGGGGCAGCGCCTGCCTGTGGGCGACGACAAAGCTGGCACCTCCGTCGGTAGACAGACAGATGGCGCTCAGCTCTCCCTGGTCCGCATTGGATGTTCTCCCCGCGGCCGCGACCTCTACCACCAGCGCGACATCAGCCCCCGCGGCAGAGGCTGAGCGCACGGTCAACAGTCGCCGCCCCAGTCCCAGCGCCGAAAGCAGCGCCGGGCGAAGGTCGCGTCGACGAAACTG
>JAADHA010000136.1:0-4380 GCA_013152105.1 Oligoflexia bacterium
CTGCGCTGCGCTGCTCAGCGCCAGCAGGATCTGGGCCGCGAAGTACAGGGGCAGGCCCACCAGGCGGTTGGAAAAACCGGGTTTGACGAAGCGATTGCGGGCTACGAAGAGGTCGCTCAGAAAGAACAGGATCGCCCCGAGCAGGATCCGCGGCGCCGGACTGTGGGCGACGGTGCCCACGGCTGTGGCGACCATCAGGCTGATGACCGCCACGTAGGCCACGACCGGCGCTCGCATCCGGGTGGACAGGTGGGGCCAGAGCCAGCGCAGGACGACAGCAGCCAGCAGGCCCAGGGGGACGAGCGCGAGGCCGGCGGCGCCGAGGTCCGCACCGCGCAGCAGGAAGGCCAGGGCAAAGGCGCAGTGCCCCAGCAGAAAGGCCCCGAGACCGGCCAGAAAGGCCCGCTTTTGCTTGGGAATCAGCAGCACGTCTCCGACGGTCGACAGCACCAGCGCGGCCAGCACGGCGCGTCCCCAGGTGCTGTGCGTGGCACCGACGCTCAGCGCCAGCCAGGGCAGGCAGGCCGAGGCGAAGGGCTTGGTCAGCCACTTTCCCAGGACGCTGCCCCGGGCTTCTGCCACCAGCAGCAGGACGATGAAGAGCAGCATCGTGAGGAGCGGTGGGAGGGCTTGTGTGGGCATCGGCGGAGCGTAGCGCGACGGGTTAGAGCAAGCCGCTCGACGGGGGCTGGCCCCGGACTGGCAGACCCAGTTGAGGAAGCCCACACAGACAGCCCCTCAAGGAGCAACGATCATGGACATCAAGGGAAGCAAATTCATCGTCACCGGTGGTGCCAGCGGCATGGGTCGTCAGTTCACCCTCTCCTTGGCCCGAGATGGCGCCGATGTCGCCTTCTGCGACATGAACCAGGACGGTATCAAGGCCGTAGAGGCCGAGGGTGCCGAGCTGCCGGGCAAGGTGCTCGGCTTTCTCTGCGACGTGTCCAAGGAAGATCAGGTCCACCAGCTCGTCGCGGACGCGGCGGCGACCCTGGGTGGGCTCAACGGCATCATCAACAACGCCGGGATCATCCGGGACGGCCTGCTGGTGCGCAAGGACCGCGAAACCGGGGCCATCAAGAAGCTGTCCCTGAAGAAGTGGCAGGCGGTCATCGACGTGAACCTGACCGGCGTCTTCCTGGGGGCGCGCGAGTACGCGGCCTGGGCGTTGGAGAACGGCGGCGGGCCGGGCGTGATCGTGTCGATCAGCTCCATCAGTCGGCACGGCAATATGGGCCAGAGCAACTACAGCGCGGCCAAGGCCGGGTTGGTCGCCATGACCAAACTGTGGGGCGGCGAGCTGGCCCGCTACGGGATCCGCACCGGTGCCATCGCCCCTGGCTTCACCCGCACGCCGATTCTCGAAGGCATGCCTCCTGCGATGCTCGAGAAGATGGTCAAGCCGGTGCCTCTGCGGCGGATCGGTGAGCCCGAAGAGATGTACAAGGCCGTGAAGTTCATCATCGACAACGACTACTTCACGGGCCGCGTGATCGACGTGGACGGCGGGCTGGTCTTGTAGACGATCGACTCGCTCGCCCGGTGATGGGTTGAACTGGGGGCACCCTCGTGGTGCTATGCTGAGTCCGAAGCGGCCGAGCTTCCCGGATCGCGCCGCTCAAGACTCACCCCCAGGTCCCGTTCAGCGGAGACTCGCGATGCTCCCGTTCGTCTTCAGCATGGCCAGCATGCTCGCCTGCGGCGGGGGCAGTGCTGACTCTGGTAGTGCTGACTCGGGCAGCGCCGACTCGGGCACTGTAGATGGCGGCACTGTGGACGGCGGCACTGTGGACGGCGGCACGGACGGCGGCACGGAACAGGGATTCGGCGCGGTCCGCATCAATGAACTCATGGCCTCCAACGACAGCGTGGTGGAAGACGAAGCCGGAGAAGAAGACGACTGGGTCGAGCTTGTGAACGCTGACGTCGTCGACATCGACCTGGCAGGCTGGGCGCTGTTCGATCAGGCGGACGCCGACAGCGACGAAGGGGGCCGCCTCGACCTGCCTGCGGGGACGGTCCTGGCTCCTGGTGATCACCTCCTCGTCTGGCTGGACGACGACCCCGAACAGGGACCGCTACACGCGAACTTCAAGCTCGACGCCGACGGCGATGGGCTGAGCCTGCTGAGCCCGGACGGCCAGGCGGTCGACACGTGGAGCTTCGACTCCATGGAAACCGACGTCGTACTCGGCCGCTTCCCCGACGCCACCGGCGCCCCCCAGCGCAGCATCCAAGCAAGCCCGGGAAGCCCAAACCCGGACAGCCCCGGCGCCGACTCCGATCCCAGCTCGCTGCTGTTCCCCCAGGACGACATCCTCGACCTGGATCTCTACATCGACGAAGACGGCCTGGCCGCGCTGGACGCCGACCCCTTCGAGTATGTGCAGGGCGGCATCGGCTTCGACGGCGTGCGGCTGGATGGCATCGGCATCCGCTTGAAGGGCCACGCCAGCCTGCGTGATCTCGACGGCAAGGCTGCCTTCCGCGTGTCCATGGACGCCTTCGGAGGCCACGCCCGGCTGCGCGGCCTGGAGAACCTGACGCTGAACAATATGGTCCAGGACCCCTCGCTGGTACACGAACACCTCTCCTATATGCTCTTCCGGCAGCTCGGGGTGCCCGCCCCTCGTACGGCTTACCTGCGACTCTCGTTGAACGGCGAAGCTCGGGGCCTCTACCTGAACGTTGAGACACCAGACGATCACTTCCTCGCCCGCTGGTATGCCAACGCCGAAGGCAACCTCTACGAAGGTGCCGGGGGGCAGGACCTTTCCCTCGCCGACTATCTGGACCTCGACCAGGATCAGAGCGGCGACGACGACTCCGACGATCGGTCCGAACTTCGTGCCCTGGCCGAGCTCCTGGCGGAAGCCCCGGATCCGAGCCGGGTCGACGAACTGAAGGCCCTTGTTGACACCGATGAGATCGAGCGTATGTGGGCGGGCGAGATCCTGCTGGGGCAGTGGGACGGGTACTTCTACAGTGCCAATAACTACCGCGTGTACCACGATCCCAGCACCGGCCTGCTGTCCATGCTGCCCTGGGGGCCCGACCTGACCTTCGAACAGACCCGCAGCATCTTTCGCGGCAAGTCGGCGCTGCCCTACTGGATGCTGGAGCTTCCGACCCAGGCGGCCGAGCACGCGACGGTCCTCGGCGATGCGGCGAGCACTCTCATCGACCTGGATCTCGGCGCGGAAGCCACGGCGACCCATGCCCGGGTGATCGACGCCTTTGATGCCGACCCCTACCGAGAACAGACTGTCGAGGACTCCGACGCTGCGCTGCTCGCGACGCTGGAGTACCTGGACAGTTGGCCGGCCTTGGTGCGTTGGGGGGTCGAAAACGACGTGGATGTGGGGGTGGAATGATGCCTTGGAAAACGGTCACCGCATATACGATGGTGGGCCTTCTGTCCGCCTGCGGTCCGTCAAGCGCGCCATCCACATCACCGTCTACATCACCCTCTACATCGCAAGTCACGGGCACCGACAGCGGGACGGTCGCGCTGCTCGCGGCCCCGGTTGCGCTGGCCGGTGACATGGGCGAGGGGGTCCTGGTTCGCAGTGATCAGGGCGGTACACACCTTCAATTGCGTGCGAGTGATGGGCAGTGGACCCAGGCTCCCGGCGCCACCGGGGCCGAGGTGCACGCCGGCGAGTGGTACTGGCTGCCACAGGATGACCTGCCAGCGACCATTGACGATCTGGATCTTCGCGTGGTCTCAGACGCGGGGATATCGGCCCCAACACAGGTCCAGGCGCTCGACTTCGACCTGGATCTGGATCTGGATCTGGATCTGGATCTGGATCTGGGCTTCACGCCGCTTATCGCCACTGACACCGTACCGGTGACCCTGTCGGTGGGTGCGGCGCTGGCGGGCGTCTCGGGGTTGGTGGGGCTGCAGATCTCGCTTCGCAGCGACCAGGGCGCGGGGGGCGACGAGCAGGGCTGGCTGTCGAGTGGCTGCGGCAGCGGCGACCCGCTCGACGACTGTCTGGTTTCCGATATGGACAGTTGGCCGGTCGATGACCTGGGGACGCCGGTCACCCTGCCGGCCTGGGCCGCGGTGCATGATCGGCCAGCGGTCATCGACCTGCAAGCCGTGCTGTGGGTGAACGCGACCGGCACCGATGGCGCGGTGGTCCAAGCCCTCGCCGCCAAGACCACGGCGGACTCCCTGCTGTCCATGGGTCGGTCCCTGTACTGGGGCGACTTGCACGCCCACACCAACCTCTCCTTCGACGGCTGTGAGCTGGACAACGAAGCCTGCGATCCCCGCGGCGGCACAGGCGGGCAGGACTTCTTCGACCAGGCGGCCGCGGTTGATCTCGACTTCGTGGCGATGACTGAGCACGCCGAGTGGGGCCGCTACTA
>JAADHA010000136.1:4390-6710 GCA_013152105.1 Oligoflexia bacterium
GACTCGATCGACATCTGGGAAGAGCAGCAGCGTCTGGTCCAGGCTGCGGATGCTGTCGAGGGTGGGCCGCTGCCGCTGCTGGGCTACGAGTGGACCAACTGGCGTAGCCGCCCGGTCGACACCAGCACCGATTATGAAGGTGGGCACAAGTCTGTGATCTTTCTGGAGACATCGGTCGATCCAGACTTCCGGATCAGCGCGGGCCGGATCGGCGAGACCGTGACCAAGGGCAACGGGGTCTATGTCATTGGAGACAGTGTACAGACCAGCAGTCCGGTAGAGCTGACAGCCCTGCTCGACGCCGCCGCGGCTGCGCGGGGCGCGATACCGGTCATCGCCTTCTTCCACCACCCCGCCTGGGAAGCGCCCCAGGGTGTCGACTTCGGCAACCCCATCAACGCGCCGGACCCTCGCTACGAGACCCTGGTCGAGATCTACAGCGAACATGGCAGCAGCGAGTGCATCGATCTCGAGGCCCAGGACTGCGACTTCCAGAGCGACCGGCTTGGGGTCAGCTACCTGCCCCGCGGCTCAGCGCAATTCGCCATCAAGACTGGCTACCACCTGGGCTTCATCGCGGGCACTGACAGCCACGACGCCCGCCCCGGTAGCTGGCAGGACGGCCCCGGTCTGCACGCCACCGCAGGCGAAGACTTCCCGCAGCCCAGCCGGCAGTTCGCCCCCGGCGGCATCACCGGCGCCTTGGTGCCTGGCGAACTGACCCGTGCCGCGCTGTTCAACTCACTGACCGAGCGGGCCACGGTGGCCAGCTCCGGGCCTCGGCCCGAGCTTCGCGTGCTGGCCATCGACGGTGTGGGCCGGCCTTGGCTACCCGGTGCGGTGGTGCCCGCCGATGTGGGCAGTCTGCGCATCGTGGCCCATGTCCGGGCGGATGGCTTCGTGGTCGAGCGCATCGCGCTTGTCGATTGGACAGGCGCGACAGTCACCCAGTTGGACGGCGGTGATCTCGACCAGACCGTGGCGGTGGCTGGGGACGAAGCCTGGTATCTGCGGGTCGTCCTGACCGATGGTGTGAACAGTCACCGGGTCTGGGTCTCGCCCTTCTTCACGGGGCCTGCGGGCGAGGGCGCCTGACGCTATTTCTCCTGACACCAGGCTTCCGGCTCAATCAGACCAAAACCGTCTTCCCCGGTACGAAACTTGGCCCAGACGCCCTGCTGAGTGGCCCACCCCAGTGCCCACCCGCTGCATCGGCAGCGCCAACTGCACCGGCGCCCTGCGTCGGACGGCGACCGCAGGCGCGATCCCCGCGGTCTTCAGGACAGCAGCACAGGCGCGCTGGACCTGGACCAGGCCGGGGTCGTGGGGCGGGAGGAGGCACAGCCAGAGCGCGGCGTGCAGGGTCTTCTCGGGGGCCAGCCCGCGAACCTGGAGCCACGCCTTGTGGGCGGTGTTGCCGACGGGCAGGCCGGTACGCAGGCGGGTGGCCAGGTGGTCCAGTGCGGCCTCGGCCGACAGCGGTGCATCGGTCCCAAGGACCCGGGTGAGGATCCCCGGAAGCTGGAGCCTTCGCAAGGGGCTGTGGGAAGGCGCGGGCCGCGTCCACAGGCCGCCCAGCACCCGGCGGCGCAGGCGACAAGGTGAGAGCCAGGCCAGGCCAGGCTGGGGCCGCAGGTCGTGGGCCAGGGGGAGGGGATTGGTGAGCTGATCCAGCCACCGCCTGGCTTCGGCGTGGTGCGGGCAACCGGAGAGGGCGCGCTCGACGGCGGTTCGCGCCCGGTGCATCCGGCCGGCCTCGACCAAGCAGGCCACGCGGTCACACTGGGCGTCGGCCGCGTCGGCCGCGTCGGCGCCGTCCATTTCTCGGCCTCGACCCAGGCCGGTGCCGGATCCCGACCACAGGTAGGACAAGCCGGTCGCCGTCGGATCATCGAGAGTCAAGGCGGCCTGAAGGGCGCGGCGTGCCAGCAGGGGGCGCTTGGCCAGGCACAGGGCTCGCGCCGCGGAAGCGTAGAGTGGACCACGCTCATCGGGCGGGGTGTCGGCCTCGATCCGGGCCATGGCGAGCCAGGCACGGCGGTGCTGGGCTCGCAGGGCAGGGACCAGGATGGCGGTAGCCGGCGAGGCAGGGCCGAGGGGATCGGCTGCCCGCCCTTTGGTCGGTGCCGGGTTTGCGGTGATCAGTGAGTCGCTCGGAAAGAGTTGCATTGGCGAGCGGTGTTGCAGGAGCCGGGCCAGGGTGTGAGTGGCGCGTCCCCGCTGGGCCGATGAAGCAGACAGTAAGGCGAGATCCCGTAGATCTCGCGTCGTGCTCGCCAGAGCGAGGGGGCTCCAGGGGTGCCGGCGGACCGCCAGGGGT
>JAADHA010000136.1:6742-13508 GCA_013152105.1 Oligoflexia bacterium
AGGAGCGGGGGCGTCTGCCGGAGGAAAGCGACCCGTCTGCAGGAAGGCCGAGACCTGCACCAGGACTGCATGGCGCGCCATGATCGTGGTGTGGCCGAAGGGGACGACGCGCAGCTCGGCGGCGTCGTCGAGGCGCGCTTCCTCCACGCACACCCGGCCGTCGTTGTCCCCTGGTAGGAAGGGGATCATGCCTCGGTTTGTGCCGGATCCCCCGGTCAGGATGCCGATGTCGATGCCCTGGGCGTGGGTCGGCAGCGACGCTGGGGCGCCTGGCAGCAGCGGGCCCAGCGGGTCCCAGCCCAGGTAGTGGACCGGCAGGATCCGGCGCACCCGTTCCGCCATCCACGCCCCCTGGTTGGGCGGCGCGAGCATGACGATGCGTCCCACCGGCGCTTGCTCGGCCAGCACTCCTCGGGCGAGCAGTCCGCCCATGCTGTGGGTCACCAGATCGACGGCCTGGCCATCGTGGCGCTGTGAGAGCTGTCTCATGGCTCGGGCGATATCGGCCGCCAGGACCGACAGCGGTTTGGCCTGGTAGAGCATCGTCGGCGTCTTGACCTCGGCCCAGCCCTGGCGCACCAGGAAGCGTCTCACCGGCAACATGGACACACCGGTTCGCAAGAAACCGTGCAGGCAGATGGCCACGCGTCCGTGTCCCTGATCGGGCCGTGTGGGCTCCATTTTCAGGTCCTGGTGGCGGTGCTCCAGCGGGGCTTGGGTCCCGCCTTTCCGATGGTCACCAGGGTCCAGGCACCGTCGCCGGTGGACACGGCCACGCAGGGGTCGGCGTTTTTGCCGCAGCGCCCGGTGCAGAAGCGGATATCGCCGCAGTCCTCGGCGTCTGGGAGGGCGATCTCCTGTGCTCGCCCACCCGGCAGGCGGGAAACCCAGGCCGTGGAGGGGGCGCCGGGACGGATGGCTTCCTGGGTCCAGGCGACCCAGGCGGCGTCCCCGTCCCCGACCAGATCCAGGGTCCCGGCCAGATCCTCGGGCAGCAGGCGGATCGGGTCGGACGGTGTCGCTGGCCGCGCGATCTCGAAGAAGAAACCAGGCTTGCCGCGCAGTGCCCAGGCCAGCGCGACGCCTCCGTTCACGGTCGCTGCGCAGGGGCTGCGACCGGGGAAGGAAGCGGGGGCGCTGACCGGCTGGTCGGGACCCTCAGCCCGGAGCACGACCAGCACGCCGCCCTTGCTGAGGACGACCGGGTCGTTGGCCGAGACGAAGCCCCGCGCGGTGCTCATGCGGCTGACGTGGATGCTCTCCAGGCCGTCCTCGGTGACCCGCAGCACGTGCAGGCCCGGGCCCTCGCGGGAGATCCCGTAGAGACGCGTTTCACCGTCTTCGACGCGCAAGACCGGTCGGACCAGGGGCGTGAAGGGCAGGCGCAGGGTGCGGGCGGCCCCCGGCGTCCCGTCTCGCGCGATCGGGCACAGGACCGCCATCGTCCCGGCGGGGCGCTCGACCAAGGCCATCGCCATGAAGCCGTCGGTGGCCGGCATGATGGTCTTGGACAGCACCAGGTCCGCGGGTACGGGCAGGGCGTAGGCCTTTTTGGGTCGCTTTCCTCGGATGGGGCCCGCCAAGACGCGGATCCGGTTGCCACCCTCTTCCTCGTTCTCCCACAGCAAGGCGACGCGGTCGTTGTTCACCGAGAATGCGGGTTCTTCGACCCAGATGGTATCTGGCAAGGTGAGGGTGGAGGGCTTCAAGCCCACCGCCGCCGCGATGTCCGGATCGAGCTGGGCGTCGGTGAGGTCGGCCTGGGAGAGGTCCACGTCGTCGAGCTTTGCGTCGGTGAGGTCGGCCCTTCGCAGGTCGGCACCGGACAGCTTGGCCCCGCGCAAGTCTGCACCGGTCAGGTCCACGGAGCGCAGCACTGCGCCGGTCAGATCGGCACCGAGCAGCACGGCCGAGGCCAGGCGCGCCTGGGTGAAATCCGCGCCAGCCAGGTTGGCCTTGGAGAGGTCGGCCTCGAGGAGGGATGCCTCATCCAGGCTGGCCCCGGACAGGTCGCTTCCGACCAGCTTGGCCCCATTGAGGCGCGCCTCGGAGAGCATGGCCCGCGCCAGTCGAGCGCCGGTCAGGTCGCTGCCGTTGAGCTTGGCTGACATCAGCGTGGCATCGTCCAGGATGGCTTCGGGAAGCTCGGCATCGGTGAAGTCCGCCGCGGTGAGTTCGGCCCCGGTGAGGTCAGCCTGGCCGAGGTAGGCGCCTCGCCAGTTGCTCTTGAGGGCCATGATCCCGTCGAAAATGGCGCCGGTGCAGTCCGCCCCGCACAGGCGAGTGCGGGCCAGCATGGCGTCGGTGAGGTCGGCCCCGGACAGATCGGCATTCTCCAGGTTCGCCCCCGAGAGGTCGATACCGGGGAGCTTGGCCCCTGGCAGGTCGGCGGCGTAGAGGTCGATCTTGCCCGATGGGCGCTGGGCATTGAAGCCCTCGACGTCGCCGTTCTCGAGCAGCTCCTGCAGGTTCACAGCCATGCTGGCTCCGGTGTTCGCAAGGCGCGCCGCCTATCGCGGCGGCGGGCTTGCTGCACCGCCTCAGACGGCTCCTGAGCAGACGGCTCCTGAGCCGTGTCGTTAGGCTGTCGCGGTGGTGCCTCGCCCAACCATCGCCCTGCTGGCCTGCTGCCTGGGTCCTGGAGTCGCCCACGCGGCGGCGCTGTCCCCTGCCGACCAAGCCCTGGTCGATGGGCTCGCGCTGCCGCTGCACGTCGCCACCCTGAAGAATGGTCTGCGGGTTGTGGTGCAGCCCGACCACCGGGCGCCGGTGCTGACTGTCCATCTCCAGGTCCCCTTTGGTTCCAGTCGAGACACCGGACAGCCTGGCTGGCCGGACCGCCCTGGGTTGGCGCATCTGGTGGAGCACCTGCTCTATGCCGGCTCGCCGCGTGCCCCGGATGGGGCCTATGACGCGCTCTTGTCGGCGGTTGGCGGCGAGAACAACGCCTGGACTGAACCCTACGCCATGGCGGTTCACGCGACGGTTCCGGTCGAGGCCATGGGGCTCTTGCTGGCGCTAGAGGCGGACCGGATGGCCGGCCTTGACGCGGACAGCGTGACCGCCAAGATCGACAGCGAGCGCCGAGTCGTGGAGCGAGAGCGTGCCATCGATCTGGACACGCCGGGGGGCTTGGACAGCGCGGCTCGGCGGGCGCTGCTGTATCCCCGGGGGCAGGGCCAGCACTGGCCGGTGCTGGGCACCCCCGCCGCGGTCGGGCAGGTTCAGGTGGGCGATATCCTGGCCTTTCAGGGCGCGGCCTTTGCTCCCGGACAGTCCGTCCTGGTTCTGGTCGGCGATGTCGATCCGGTGGCCGCCATGGACGCCGTGGCCGACAGCCTGGGAGCGGTGCCCCCGCGCCCGGTGGCGCTGCCCCAGGTGCTGGCCGAACCTCCCACATTGCCGATCTCGGGCTTGTACCTTGATGATGTCGCGGGCACGACCCTCTACGCCATCTACCCGCTGCCTCCAGACGCCGCGCCCGAGCGCCCGGCCGCCGACCTGCTCGCCGACTGGTTCGGCTTGCAGCGCCAGGGCTGTCTCGGTCGAATGCTCCAGCGAGGGCGACTGGATCGGCTCACTGCATGGACCGAGCCGGAGCCCGGTGGGGGACGCCTGGTGATCGAGCTGGACGCCCCCCGGGGCCCGGCCCGGCGCCTGGTAGCGAAGCTCGACCAGGCGGTGGCCGATCTGGTCGATCACGCCCCCGATCAGGCCGAGCTGGAGCGGGTGCGGGCCCGGTGGCGGGCTTGGGCGGCGCGCGTCCAAGAAGACCCGGTCGACCGGGCCGAGATCCTGGCGCGTTGTGTGCTGGAGGACGGCGATGCGGCCTGCTTTCCCGGGCATGTCGCGGCTCACCTGGCGGTCGATGGGCCGCAGCTCTCGGCGGCGGCCAGGGACTGGCTCTCCCCCCAGCGACGCGCGCTCCTGGTCGTGACCGCGCCCAAGCATGCCGGCCGTGGCCTGCCGGACTCGGTGCTGGTTGACCT
Organism: Oligoflexia bacterium; assembly: GCA_013152105.1. Taxonomy (GTDB): domain Bacteria; phylum Myxococcota_A; class UBA796; order UBA796; family UBA2385; genus UBA2385. The sequence goes on from JAADHA010000136.1 coordinate 10,732, forward strand.
GCCCGAGCAGCGCTGATGGGGGCCCCTTCCTGGCCAATCGCGCTGATTCGTGTGGGCTTCCTCTCGCTCCTCGCGCTTCTCTCGTCGCCGGGTCTTGCGCAGTCGGCGAGCGCTCAGCAGCTCGCGGAGCCCTTGCCTGTGGTCGCCCAGCCGGCACCCCTGGCCGTGCCGGTGCCCCAGCGTTTCTCGTTGTCGGATGGGACGCCCGTCTGGCTGGTCACTCGCCCCGATCTCCCCCTGATCCACCTGAGTCTGACCATCGGCCACGGTCTGCTCGCCGCGCCAGATCCCGCATCATTGGCGCTGGGAAGCACCTTGTTCGACGAGGGCACTAGCACCCGCGATGCGCTCGCCTGGTCGGACGCCGTGGACGCCGAAGGGGCCGAGATATCGCTGCTGTTGACCGCTGGTGCTGCCCGGGTCGAGGTCGACAGCCTGGCCGGACACCAGGCTCGGACCTTGGATCTGGCGATGGAAGCCCTGCTTCATCCTGCCTTGCCAAGAAGGGCGCTGCGGCGGGCCCGGCACGCGGCGGTCATCGACGCCAGGGACGCCTGGATCGCACCAGCTCGTCTGCACGATCTGGCGGTGCAGCGCACACTCTACGGCCCGGGTCACCCATTGGGGCGTGTCGTCGGCGCGCCGGAGCTGCGGCGGGTCACGCGGGGGCGCGCCATGCGGGCCTGGCAGGCGATGCTGATCGGGGGCAGGCCGGCGCTTGTGGTCGTCGGCGACACCACGATGGCGGCGATCCGTCCTGCTCTGGAGCAAGCCATGGGCAAGCTGGGCGAGTGGAAAGCCAGCCATCCGACCCTGGTGCCGCCGCCCAGCCTTGAGCCCATGAACCTGCCGCCGCCCGCCGCTGGACCCCGCCACGTGCTGGTCGACCAACCCGGTGTACAGCGCGCCTTCGTGTCGGTTCTTCTGCCCGTTCCCGGGCTGGGCGACCCGGACCAGCCGGCCCTGGACCTGCTCAGCCGCGCCCTCGCCGCCGAATTCGACAGCCGCCTCTCTCATGCGCTGCGAGAGGAGCGAGGCTGGACCTATGCCGTGACTGGGACCCTGCGGCTGTGGCCTGGTCACGGCGTACTCGAGGTGCGGTGCGCGGTGGACGCGCGGGTGACTCCGGCGGCCATGGTGCTGATCGATCGTGAGCTGCACGAGCTGGTGGCCAAGCCGCCCACCGGGGTCGAGCTGGCGCGTGCCAAGGCTGCTGTGCGGCGCGACGTGGCTTCCTTCTTGCTTAGCGACCGGGCGCTTGCGGGCACCTTGGCGGCTCGCCAGGGGTGGGGGCTTCCTCCGCAGGCTGCGGCGGCCGAGGCTGCGGCGGCCGCACAGGTGACCGCGGCCCAGATCGGGGATGTCGCCGCAAGGGACCTCCCGGTGGATGGGGCGATATGGGTCATCACTGGCGATCGGCGGACGATCGAGCCGCTGCTGGACGCCGCTGGTATCCCGCTCGACGCCATCCGCAGTGGGCGCAGCGTCGTGGACGGGATCCCTCCGCTTGCTCTATAGTCCGGGCACTTCTTCTACCGCGCGGCCGCCTGCCTAACCCGCAGGGTCGCGTGGTTCCGTCACACGGAGCGCCCCATGCTCGTCACAAGCCTGATCCTCGCGCTGTCTACGCCGGCCTTGGCCGGTGGTTCCTACAGCTCGGACTCTCAGCACTTTATCTTGGGAGACTCTGCCAATGTCTTCCAGAAGACCGAATACGACACGGACTGGCTGCCCACCGGCAGTCCGGTCCAGGTGCGGTTTCAGATCGCGGGAATGGGCAGCGCGGATGTGGTGATGGAAGGCGACGCCGATCTGTGGTGGCCCACCGACCTGAACCTGGGCTTCTTCCCCGAACCCGACAGCGGTGCGCTGACGGTGGACAGCAACCTCGAAGCCGTGACCTCGGTCAAGTTCGACATCTTCGGCTACACCTGGGAACAGGTGATCGACTCGCGCACCCTGGCGGATGTCGTTGGCGACGCGGTTTTCACGCCTTTCGTCTTGGATGACTCTGCCCAGGACCGCGTCGAGATCGTCAACGACGATGGCGCGGTCGAAGTCGTCAGCTACTCTCTCGACGTGTTCGCGGGCGTCGGCCTGACCCTCTCGGCGACCATCGGTCCCCAGGCGATCGTCGGCTTCGAAGGTCTGGGTTGGCAGACCGACGACTCCTTCTTGGAGACCGAAGCGGGGACGCTCAGCTACGCGGCGCTGGGGCAGGCGGTACAGGACGTCGCGGCGACCTTCATCGCGGCCTGGGACGCGACCCTCTCGATCATCATCACGCCCTCGGTCGACCTGGATGCCGGGATCCTCGGTTCGTACACGGTCGTCGAGTTCGAGATCCCGATCACGCTGTCCTCGACCAGCTTCGAACAAGAGTTTCCGACCACCGACCTGTCCTTCCCCTTGCCGGTCCTGGCGACCGACATCGACAGCTACGACTTCGGCGAGCTGACGGTCGATGAACTGGCCAACCTGAACATGGCCATCTACAACGATGGCGAACTCAACCTTGAGGGCGCGCCCGCCTTGACCGGCTCGTCCTACTTCATGCTCTACCCCAATTACTTCCAGGCCAGCCCGGGCAGCGAGGACGGCCTGGTCGTCACCTTCGCTCCCGAGTCGGCGGGTTCCTTTGAAGCGTCCTTGCTGTTGACCAGCAACGATCCCTACCAACCCGCCAAAGAGATCCTGCTGACCGGAACGGCGGTCGACCCACCTGTGATCGACGATCCGACCGATGGCGGCACAGCCGACGGCGACACGGGCTCGTC
>JAADHA010000136.1:13562-14297 GCA_013152105.1 Oligoflexia bacterium
GGATCGCGCTCACCGATGTCCTTCTTCGCGGTCCTGGGCTTGGGGCTGATCGGCCTGCTTCGCCGCCGGCGCACGCACCCATAGGCAGTTTCGTGGTCCATATTCCGCTGACCTATCGAGCCGCTGCCGCGACCCTGCGGGGCAAGGGCCATATCCAGAATGAGGACGCCTGGTCCATGGTGCGTACCCCGGACGGAGGCGCGCTGTATGCCGTCGCCGACGGGGTGAGCACCTCGCCTCGGGGGCGGTGGGCGGCCCGCCACACCACCAATCGCTTGTCGGGTCTGCTGCGCGACGGAGGAGACATCGGCGTCAAGGACCTGGTTCAGCTTGTGGGCGAGGTCGACTGGGAATTGCGCGAGGAAGGACGTGGCTCGGCGGCTTGCACCCTGTCCGTGGCCTGGTTGCGGGGGGACAGGATCTGCCTGCTGCATGTCGGGGACTCGGCCATCTACCGGGTGCGGGACGGTCGGATCACCCAGCTCTCCCATGACATGGGCCGCGGCGCGCAGCTCAATTCCTTCATGGGGATGGGACCAGTGGTCAGCGAGCGGATCCAGGTGGGCTCGGACAGCCTTCACAGCAAGGACGGGCTCTTGCTCATCACCGACGGCGTGACCAGTGTGATGCGTCACACTGAACTTGCCGGTTGGTGGTTGCGGACCGGTCGTGACCCGGAGCTCTGTGTCCGCGGCGTCATCGCCGAGGCAGGGCGTCGCGAAGCCCACGATGACG
>JAADHA010000036.1:0-5630 GCA_013152105.1 Oligoflexia bacterium
GACCGAGGGATCACCGAGATCCTCATCGAGCAGGGCGTCGAGGCGTCGATCATCGCTAGCAGGACCCACCTTGGTGCCGACAAGGCCCAGAATGTGGCGGACATGATTGCTGACCACCTCAACATCGTGGATGGGCTCTTTGACTACGTCAAGGGCGGGCGTTCGCTGTCGGAGCATTTCATTCGAGGACTGCATCAGGAGTTCACGCGCAATCAACACACCACCACGGCGATGGACGCCCTCGGCAGATTGGTGGACATCCCTCTCCTCAGGGGGGAATACAAGAAACGGGAGAACAACCCGCGGCGTGACGATGGGTCAACGCACAGCTACTGTCCGCCGGAGCTGGTTGAGGACGAGATGCAGGTACTTACCGCGTTGTACGAACAGTACGAGACCGAAGTAGCGCCTGAAGTCCTCTCAGCCTGGCTCCACCACAGGTTTGCGCAGATCCATCCGTTTCAGGATGGGAACGGTCGCGTTGCGCGCACCATCGCGTCCCTGGTCTTTCTCAAGCATGGGCTCTTTCCCCTGGTCGTCCGCGATCGCGATCGCACCGTCTATATTGAAGCTCTCGAGTCTGCCGATGTCGGGGATCTGCGGCCTCTATCGGGATTGTTTGCCCGTCGTCAACGAGACCAGATACTCGGTGCCCTCAGTGCTGACCCCTCTGGACAAGCCCATGGACAAGCTCAGTGATTCGTCGACGGGTCGCTCCAGAGCAGAAGACCGCCCACGCCGACAAAGGAGCCGGAGGGCATGGCGTTTCACGCGCGTTGGCCGCAGTAGGGCGGGGCTTGGGGACCGACGGGCAGGCGTTGTAGAGTGTCAACGGGCTCCTGGGCTTCGGCAGGCTGGATATGGATGGAGTCAACACGGCCGCAAGGCTGCGGCGCGCGGCGCCCCGACCACCACCACCTCGTCCCACAGGCCTGGTTGGACGCCTGACCAGAGGGAGTTGTGGAGCCATGCTTCTCTGCAGTCGCCCTGCCACGGAACGCCACTGCCGTCAGCTCCATCGGCTCGTTGTGCGGCAGGGGTGCTGCTGGGCGCTACGTCAGACCTGGGAACTCCCGCCAGCCCACTCTCTGCACAAGGCGCATCGGCGATGCGCAGGGCCGACATCTCGTGAGGCCCGTCGCGGCGCTCACGCCAGATCAGTCCGTGCTAGCCTACCGGTGGTCGTCGAAGCCGGTGGTCGTCGAAGGGCGGAACGGGCTATGCTTGGGCCGGAGACCTTCATCGTGGAACTCGACGCAGCCTTCGAAGCCTTCCAAGCCATCGTAGACGAGTATAAGGGGATCCCTGCGTCCGATGATGCAGAGACGGAAACAGAAGCCCGAAGCCGGCTCATCGACCGGCTGCTGTTCGAGTGCCTGGGATGGCCTCGGTCAGCGCGGCAGGAGCTGACGAGAGACGCAGACCGGACCGACTACCTCATGAAGGACGAGGCCGACCGAAACTGGGCCATTGTTGAGGCCAAGCGGCCCGCACACGCGCTGGCAAACCCGACCGGTGAGGGGAAGGACGGCACGAGGAAGTTCAAGCTGTCTGGACCAGCGCTGGACTTCGGCTCCGGTGGAGGAGCGTGGTCGGTGTACCGAGAGCAGATCGTTCGGTATGGCGCAGTCCACGGAACCTGCATTGGCATCGCGACGAATGGCAACCAATGGGTTGGAGCCGCCGTACCGTCCCGCAGTGGGCGGGGGCTTGAAGACGAGTTCGCCGTGGTTTTCGCGGACCTCAATCGGATCCGGCGGCAGTTTGAGCAATTCTACAACTTCTTCTCACTTGACGGCGTGCGGCTCGGGTTCCTGGAAAACTTTCTCCAGGAGACGGCGTGGGTATCATACCGATGCCTGCGCCCGTACTTCGTCGAGCGCAATCCTCGACCGATTGCTACCAGTGGCCTCGGAGATGACGAATACTACCGGACGATCTCTCGGGCACTGGATGTGGCCTTCACGCCCATCGAGGACGACGAGCACATCGTCGAACATTGCTTCGTGGAGTCGCGCGAGAGCAAGGATGCCGATGACCGATTGGTGCGGCTCACGGAGTTATTGTCAGAGGTCGTTGATCCAGGAACCGCCGAATACGAAGCCGAACTCAAGGACGCGGGCGATGTCGTTCAGGAATCGCTCGAGCTCGCTGTTCCAAGTGCCGGTGCATTGGTGCTACTCAGTGGCGAACTGTCTTCAGGGAAGACGACTTACATCCAGCGCCTGCATAGACACAAACTCTCCGTAAGGCAGAAGTCACGAGTGCGGTTCGCCCACATTCGTTTTGATCGTGCCGGCGATTTGAGTGACGTTGGGTCGGTAGGTCGGTGGGTCGCAGACCAACTCCAAGACGCGACGTTCTCAGGTGCCACATCAGGAACATCACAGGGCCAGTTCTTCGATCTCTACAGGCCTGAGTGGGAACAGCGGAGAGCTCTTTTCGGCGATGCCACCGATAGGCGAGAGTTCATTGCTGAGCGCCTGAAGTTGCAGCGTTCGGAGCCGGTAGCGTACGCGCAACGGCTTCTCGGACACACTGTCCGCCGCCACAGACGGCTGCCGTTTGTGGTCTTCGATGGAATCGACCACTTGAGTGCAGCACTACAGAATGAAGTTCTTCGCATCGCAACAACATTCCAGCTCAACTGCTATGGATTCTTCACGGTCATCCTGGATGATGCAACCGTTTGGCGCCTGCTTGGCGATTCGAACCCGTCACCTTTCTTCGACTACTGCGGAACACGGGTTTGGCTACCACGACCGAAAATTGGCGAAGTACTCAACAGCCGATTGAAGTACCTGAAGTCCGTATTTGAAACAACGGACTCTGCCGCATCGTCAGGTTCGGTGGTCCGTACGAGCCTTGGTCGAAGCTTCCAATGGGTCCTATCAGCAGAACAAGTGGCCAAGTTCCTTCGCGATGGCATGTTGCTGGAGGATCGAGACGTTCGGAAGTGGATCGAGATGCTCTCGAACTACAACATCCGAGAGATGCTTCGCCTGTGCAAGGAGTTGATTCTGGCGCCTTGTCTCCGCAAGGAGAAAGTGTTCGCGGCGTTTGCCACGTCAAGCATCAACGCGATCGGGAGTGGGCAGATTGCTCGCGCGCTGATTCGGCCGCGGCATCGGAACTACGTCGCGCGCTCAAATGGGTGGGTGTACAACGTCTATTCATTCAGAACAAGTGGCCTTGTCGCGCCCCTTGCGCCACTGATGGTGCTGTTTGCCCTGGAGGATCAACGTCTTCTGGATCACTCCAATCGTGAGGAAGTTCGTGGGTTCATTCGTGTGGATGACCTGGTGGCCTTCTGTGAGTCGCTGCTGCGCATTCCCAGGCAGATCGTCATGGAAGTGTTGGAGTGGCTGCGGCAGTCACGGATGATTCAGACATATGATCCATCTGAAGATGCTGTCCGGGCCACGTCGAGAATCAAGATCGAAGCGCGCGGCCGGCTCCACGTAGAGTGGGCGCTGGGCGATTGGAACTACATGCGTGAGATGGGTGAAGTCGACGCTATTGGAGACAGGCAGGTCTTTGATCAAATGATGGAGTGCTCGCGGAAGTTCCACACCCCTGGGATCCCAACGGACGCGATGACCGAGGCGTCGACTCAGTTTGCGAATGTCTACATCGGTCAACTGATGGCTCCCTATTCGAAGGCGAGAATCACCAGCAGCGAGCACGGACATTTTTCGGCCCACTTCCTGCAATTGGAAAGCAAGTGGTGTAGCAGAGTGGCCTAGCGGTCAGGGCGGACAGTTTGTGTGACGTAGTTGCTGCATCGTGGAGGGTTGAGGACGAGGAGGGATGGTAGAGGCGGTCTACATCCAACCGCACCGGATCAGGCCGACATGACCCAGCCCAGGCAACCTCTTCATCCCTTTGACCTGTCAGAAATCGACAGCATCGCAGTCGATGAGATGTTCAGCCAGGATCGCCCCGTGCTGGCCGGTATCGACCTGGACACGCAGGTTCTGTTCCAGCCCGAGGTTCACGACAACCGTTCCGGCGAAACCTGGACGAAGTCGCTGGGCAAGCTCCGCGACCGTCAGGGCCTGAGCCCGAAGCGGGTCGTCAAGGATGCCGGCACCGGCAACCGTGCTGAGGGGCTGGGCAGGTACCTCGACGGCCTGGCCGCTCGCTTGCAGGCTGTCACAGAAGAGGCCGCCGGCTGCCGTCCAGCTCCCCCGAATTCTGAAGGTGGGCAGGTCAACCCTGCCCGATCCTGAACGATCCGACATCCGTTGCGGTGTTCGATGGCATAAGTGCCTGTTCTTTGGTTCGGTGATCCGCCGAAATCGCCAAGACCTTCAGGAACAGGGACACCTGAGTCGGCGCCCTTCAGGATCCCGGGGGGCTGGCGGTGCCGCAAGGCCATCTCTACGCCGACAACCTGATCTACAGCTCGTTCCAACGAACAGAGGGCACACCCGATCCAGCCGGCGGCGGGTTCGCCCCGACCATGTACAGCGCGCGACGGTTCTGGGCATTGTCCACGCCGTCGCCGGTCTTCACCGCCAACAGTCCCTCTCCAAAGCCATGGTAGAAGATCGGCAGCGCATAGCCGTGGGCGCGCAGCCAGGCCGCGATGGCCCGCGCCCGCTGCTTTGACAGGTCCCGGTTGTGGGCCGCGTCGCCCACCGTGTCGGTGCAGCCCGCGATGTAGAGCTTGACGGGCACAACGGTGCCGTACTTGTCGATCACCGCGTCGAGCTGCTGCAAGGTGTGGCGCAGCTTGTATTCCTCAGTGCTGTCGATCTCCGCCCGGTCGGTGTCGAAGAGCACGTCTTCGTGCGGGATGTCGAGGAACCAGGGGCTGTAGGTGAAGCCCGCCCACGCGTTCCCACCGTGCAAGGTGACATCGAGCAGCACGACGTCTTGTGGGTCACCGACCCAGGGGATCACGACGTCACCGGGCCCCTGGGAGAGATCTACCGTGCGGCGGTCCAGCTCGGCCTTGTGCGCGCCGTAGGCCACGATGTCGGCCCGCTCCACCGCCGCGGTGGTCTGCACCGTCAGGGTCCGCGCGGCCACGTCGGCCGAGGCGTGGTCCAGAGAGACCGACAGAGGCTCGGCGTAGCTGTACTCGACCGGCACCGTCAGTTCCGAGACATAGCCATCCTCGAAGACCGCCAGGACGTGGGCGCTGGCCGAGGTCACCTGGGTGTCCCGCGCCCACGCAAAGCGCTGCTGCTGGCCACCTGGCAGCGCTTCTTTGTGGAATTCGACGTGCAGATCACCCGCGTCGATCACCACATCTAGCCGGGTCAGGGCGCGAGAAGGTGTCAGCAGCAGGGCCGGCTGCTCACCAGGGGCGGGGTTGGGGATGTAGCCGATGTCCAGGTCGGCGGCGGCGGCCGGCGCCACCGTCGAGACCAGGGCCAGGCAGAAGAGGACGAGAAGGCACCTGACGACAGAAGCGAACGCGATCACAACACCTCCAGACAGCGTCCAGGCCGCGTCTCCCGCGGCTTGCAGGCACCGGGCGCGCGCTGCGTGTATCCTGCCCGCACTCACCATCCCCTCGCCCCGAGCGCACGATGCTCTCTCTCACGAAGCCAACCCTGGCGAAGCTCTCTCTCACGCTCCTCATCGTCGGCTGCTCAGGCCAGGCCCCAGCACCTGCC
>JAADHA010000036.1:5742-14406 GCA_013152105.1 Oligoflexia bacterium
CGCCAGCCTCTGCCACGCCCGCCGCCCTGCCTCCCCTCCCCGACCTCAGCGCCGGTATCGAGACCGGGTCCTGCGGAAACGGGCCTGGACAAGAAGGTGCGGACAGCCACTTCCTGGGGAACTTCACCGTCAACGGCAGCCAGGTGCGGGGCACCGAGCGATGGCTGCTCCACGCAAACGCCAAGCTCCAAGCCAGCAAGCTCTGGAACGTGGGCAGCGACTGCGAAGTCCGCTGGATGATGGTGGGTACGACCACCAGCCCCCTCCACTGCGGCGACTGCGACCTGGGTCTCCAGCTCACCGCGACGGCCGATATGACGGGGAGCACCTGCCCCGAAGACATGGTCAAGCGCGAAAAAAGCTTTGAAGTTCGGTACGATGTGCGGCGCACCAGCGACGGCGTAGCCTATGTCTACTTCGCAAACAGCGGCAAGCTGCTGGGCCAGGGCTACCACCAAGGCGGCCAGCTCAGCTATCTCAGCCAACACCAGTGCAAGTGGTTCTGAGCGCCTGTCGGTCAGAGCTTTCCGGTGATGTCGATCACGTGAAGGGCGCGCCAGTCGCTGCCTTCGCTGGGTAGCGCCGTAAAGGCCAGAAACCAGCGCCCGCCGGCCTCGACCACCGCGGGTTCACCGCAGGCGACCAGCCCCGTCGGGATCTCGACCGTGCGCGAGCCGTCGATCTTCGTGAACACGATGCGATCATCACGTTCGGGGTCTGACAGCCCGTAGGCAACCCACTGACCGTCTGGGGTGGTCGCCGGGGTGGCCCGGTCGGGGAGGCGCACGTCCTTGGCGATCACGGTCTTCTGACCAACCCCGGCGCTGACTCCGATATCCCAGTGTTCGTGCCCACGCTCATCACTGAAATACACGACCGAGTCGCCTGCCCAGGTCGGGCGGCTCTGGTCGCCATTCCCACCCACCAGGGGCACGCCCTTGCCGTCGCGGAAGGTGAACAGGTCTTCTGAGCCCCGGTTCTTGCGGCTGTAGGCCATGATGTCTTCGGTCCCGTAGCGCGGCGCCGCTTCCGTGAAGGGGGACGCCAAGACCTGGCTGACCTTATTGCTGTTGCGATCCCAGACGTAGATATCCCCCAGCCCGCTGACATCGCTGACGAAGGCGATGGCCGCACCATCACGGCGGATGCTGGGCCACGAGAGATCCCCGCTGATCTGGGCCGCAGAGAGCAGCTCGGTCGCACCCGAACCGCCCGGGGCCCAGTCGTAGAGCCGGCTGGTTCCACCCTTGTTGCTGCCCTCAAAGATGAGACGGCCCTGTGGGTGCCAATTCGGCGACTCGGCGACCGCGTTGCCCCCGCCAAAAGACGAGCTGCTACCAGGCAGTTTGACCTGCTGTGGGCTGCCCACCGCGGTGCCGTTCTGCACCTTGACGACGTAGAGATCGATCTGGCCGCTGAACGTGTTCATCTCGAAGGCGAGATACTGCCCGTCCGAGGACCACGCCGGATTGGTGGCATGTCCCTGCCCCACCGTCCCGACCTCGGTGGCCTGTGCAGAGAGGGAGACAAGGGAAGCAAGCAGGAAACCGAGGATCATCCATCCCTCCGAGCGGGGGCAATGGTGAGGCCAAGCTGGCCCCATGGGTAGAGGCGGGAACCATCGGACTGCGCGCCGGCCTGAAAGCCAACGCCGCCCTTGAGGCTCCCGAGGTCGAAGAAGAGGTACGACACACCCACCGACCCGCCGGTGGTGACGATGCTTCCCGACATTGTCTGGTAGTCGAGATCGGAGGGGAGGCCCGTGTCGGTCGCGACGCCCGTTGCGCGCGCCGAGCCCACGGCCAGGACCGGTCCGAGGGCGATGTCCAAGCCACCCTTGCGCCAGGAGGCAGCCAGCCAGCCGTAGCCGAGCTGGAGCGAGCTCGCGTTGACCTGATAGGCGTCGATGGTGTCGGGCTTGCCCCCGANGAACATGCCGTGGTAGCCCACCTGTACCAGCCCGCCAAAGCCACTCGCAAAGCCCAGCTCAACGCCGACCCCAGCCCGCAGCCCCGCACCCGAGAACGACACCGGTTGAGTCCCGTCCGGCGTACCCGGAGCGCCCGCCGCGGTGAAGGCTGGACCCAGGTCGATGCGAGGCCCGACGAAGGCCATGCCCTTCTCGCGCTGGACGCCGTCGTCTGAGCTGAGCTGCACGTTCAGATCCCCGCCATCCCTGGTCAGCTCGAAGCGCTTGGGACCGACGATGTACTCGCCATAGGGCAACAAACCGTGGTACTGCCGCTGTTCCTTGAGCGCGCCCTGGGCCTGCATGATGGCGTTGCGTTGGTCCGCCGCGAAGGGCATCTGCGTGACGCGAAGGTCATAGCTTCCAACGAACTTGGGATCGACCTTGATGGTCACTACCCCGAAGTTGGCTTCAATCGCGGCGATCCGCTGCGCCACATCGTCGGTCAGCCGGGGCTTTCCGGCCCGCTCCAGGCGGTCATAGGCGTCGGTGACATTGCCCAGGGAGATGGCCGCGTCCGCCGCCAACACGTGGTCGTGTTGAGAGATCGGCACGCCTTGAGCCGCCAAGGCGAGCATCTTCTTGTATGCCTCGTCCACGCCGTTCCAGGCATTGCGCTTGGAAAACCGCTTCATGTCTTCTGAGAGGCGCACCATCTCAGCTTGATCCTCGGGGCTCTGGGCGTAGGCCGGCGCCGACAAGACGGCGAGCGTCATGGTGCCCAGAGTGAGGAAGAGGGCGAGTCGAGGGACGAGACTGCTCATGGGTTCTCCGCGGGGCTGGACGCGGCTGGGGCGTTGGTTTCAGTCGGGGGTGAGTCGGAGGATTTCGTGTTGGACGCCGCGGGACCGGCGCCGTCGACCGGAGCGAGGACGTGACAGGCGACGCGATGGCGATCCTGGGCATCGCCCAGCGGGCTGAGTTGGGGCACAGTTGCGGCGCAGACGGCCTGCATATCACCCGACGCCAGGGGGCAGTCGGGCCGGAATGGACAGCCCGTTGTCGCCAGCGGCCCCCGCGGGACCGGCGCCGACCAGGGATCGAACAAGATCCTGGCGTAGGGATGAGCGGGCTCGGCGACGGTCAGATCCACCTCCTCGATGACACGACCAGCGAGCATCGCCAGCACCCGGTGGCACCAGCCCCGGGCTTCGGTCATGTCGTGGGTGACGAGGATACACCCGGCGTCCGGAGGAAGGTTGCCGATCAGCGCCTCCAGCACGCTCTCGCGCCGGTCCAGGTCCAGTCCGCTGGTCGGTTCGTCGGCGACCACCAGGCGCGGATCCAAGGCCAGCACCCGCGCCAAAGTCACGCGCCGCTGTTCCCCCCCCGACATCTCGCGCGGCAGGGCGTGCATTCGGGCGCCCAATCCCAGGCGTCTCAGCATGTCCTGGCCCGCCTGGTGCGCATCGGCCCGACTCATCCCACCGAGCACGGTCAGCGTCTCTTCGACGTGCTCCAGCGCCGTCTGCTGGGGATCCAGGGCCCCCATCGCGTCCTGCGGCACGTACTGGTAGTTGACGCGCAGAGGCCGGCGCACGGACTCGGGCAGTCCGTCCCAGCGCAGCCCTTCGAGGAACACCTCTCCGACAGTCGGCTCGTCCAGACCCAACACGATCCGAGACACGGTCGTCTTGCCGGAACCCGACTGCCCCACCAAGGCGACCACCTCGCCCGGTGCAACGGTCAGATCCACCCCCTGCACTGCCGGAATCTGCCGCACAGGACTCCAGGGCCAGCGCCCATTGCGCCGAAAGGTCTTCACCAGGCCGCGCACTTCTACCACCGGTGACTCGTTCACCTTCACAGGACGGAGCTGACGCTTGGATGGCCCGAGGTTCACGCGACCTCCGTGCTGAGATCCGAGTCGAGGCCCGCGCCGTCAGGCGACGGCAGGGTCACGACCTGGTCCGCGATACGGTCCACCGTAGCCTGGCGGTGACTGATCAACAGCAGTCCCGCCCGGTGCGTCTCGCAGACCGACACCAGCAGCTCTACGACGCTGCGACGGAGCACCGGGTCCAGCCCGGTCTCGGGTTCATCCGCGATCACCAGGCGAGGTTGGGGCGCGATGGCGATGGCCAGCGCGGCCCGCTGAGCCATGCCGCCCGACAGCTCGCCGGGCAGGGCCCGTGCCACCGAGTCCGCCAACCCGACCTCGCAGAGCAGATCGTGGATGGCGGCCACTTCAGAGGCCGGAGCCTGCTGCCGCCGGCGGACCGCCATCTGGAGCTGCCGACCGATGGTGCGCGCCGGGTTCAGCGCCGATGTCGCCGCCTGAGGTGAGTAGGTGACATAGGCACCGCGCAAGTGCCGCGTGCGCCGCAACAGGCGACGCTGGGCCTTGACGCCCCCCCCCGCGACGCCGGAGAACCAGTCCGTGCCAGGGTCCAGGGCCGGGTAGTAGAGCGATCCGGCCACCAGGCCCGGCACCACGTCCAGCACCGCCATGGCGGCCCGAGCGGTGAGCGACTTTCCGGCGCCGCTGGGTCCAACCAAGGCCGTCACTCTACTGGGGAGCACCTGCAGGCCGACATCGCGCACCAGCAAGCGGCCCGGTGCCCGGATCGTCAGGCCTTCCAGCACCAGCAGGGGTTCGGTGGACTGGCTCATCGGGCCCTGGCCGCGACACCCAGGGAAAAGGCGACCAGCGCCACACTGCCGATCAGCGCGAGCCCCAGCACCAGCGCGTGCGTCGTCGGGACATCCAGCACCAGCGAGGGGTAGCCCAGGTTGAGCAGATCAGCCCAGCTCATCAGGCTGTCCGCGTGCGTGAAGCTGGGCTGGTCATCGGCCACCGCGAGGTAGGACAGGGCGATCTCGAGGAAGACCACCTGCATCATCACCTCGGCCCCCTGGCGCACCACCACGGGCCGCAGGTTCAGCGCCACGACGTGCCAGCCAAAGATGCGCGGGCGTCCATAGCCGTGGGCGCGAAGGGCCTCGACGAAGCGGGTACCGCCCAGCCGTTCAGACACCGCCGCGGCCTCGTCCATCGCACCCGGTGCCGCCAGGAAGGCCCAGGTCAGGGCCAGCGGCAGCAGGCCGCGCGCGTCCTTGGGGATCACCAGCGCGACGACCAGGACCACCAGCATCCGGGGCAAGGCCCCGACGATCTCGCCGAAGCCTTGGATGAGCGTGTTGGTCCAGCCGGTCGCCAGACAGGACATCAGTCCACCCAACACGGCGAAGGCCATGACCGTCAGGCCCGCGACAACGGAGGGCATGGCCACAACCGACGCACCCTGCTCGGCGTATTCGAGCAAGGCCCGCCCCCGCTGATCCGCTCCAAAGGGGGGCATCAGGAAGGGACCGGCATAGGCCCGCGCCATGTCTGGCACCATGAGGTGCTCAGGCGCCGATAGGGCCGCCGCGCCCAGCGCCACCGCACACAGCAGCGCAAAGCCGCCGGCCACCCAGCGAGAGCGCCCGCCCTTGCGGGTCTGCTCGCGCGCTTGGCTGCGGGTACAGCTCACGGCAGATCCGCCGGAGCCAGGCTGAGATCCGGCGCCCACCGCACATACCAGGCCACGGCGATCTCGACGACGGCCTGCACCACCAGCAGGCCACTGGACAACAGCGCGAAACCGGTGGCGGCGGCCAGCACCACCCCGAAGTCCTGTAGCAGCGTACCGGACCACAGCAGGTCACCGATCCCGTCGATGCGCAACACGGCCTCTACCACGACCGCGCCGGACAGCAGATGGAGCACCCGCGCTCGGAGTTGCCCGGCCAGGGCGGGGGCCACGTTCGGGAAGGTGTTGGGCAAACGGCGTTCTCCACGCAGCACCGCGACGCCGACATAGCGCTGCTTGTCCTCGGTCAGGAAGACCGCACGGGTGCCCGTGATCGCACCAGAGAGCGCCCCGTCTGCCAAGCCCAGCACCAAGGCACCCGCAAGCAGGCGCATCATCGCCGCATGTCCCGAGAAGGAAGCCGCGCCATAGGTCAACTCGACCGCCGCCGCGGCGACCAGCGCCAACACCAGGGCGGGCACCAGTCCCACGACCTGGAGGATCGGATCCACCGCGCGGGTCAGCCAGCCCTGGGCGGCTGCGACGCTGCCCAGCGCCACGGGCACCAGCGCGAGCGCGATCAAGAGCAGGCTGTGCGGCACCGCGGTGCGCAACAGTTCAGCCACAGGAACGCCCTGTTCGAGCCGCCAGGAATTCCCGAAGTCACCGTGGACCGCACCCTGGATCCAGCCCCAGAAGAAAGCCACCGGGCCGGCGTCCAGGTTCCATCGTGCAGCCAACACGGCCGTGCCACCACAGGTCTCCGGTGGGCAGATGATGCTGGCCGGATCGCCCGGCAGCGCCCAGATGAGCGCCGTGATGATCGCAGGCACCAGGATCGGCAGCGAGACCGCCGCCAGCAACCGCACCATGGGTCGGAGCCACCAACGCCTCACAGTTCTCCCTCAGGGTCCGATCCTCGCCAGAAGGTCACGCCCGCGGCCTATCGCCCGTACTTCCAGGCGTCGATCTCGGTGAAGTAGTAGTAAGGCGTGATGATGTTGCCGCGAACTTCGGTCCGCCAGGCGCTCTTCGTGTCGAGCTTCCACAAAAACAGGTAGGGCAGGTCTTCCGCCAACTGCGTGTGGAGCTTGTGGTAGGCGTCCCGCGCCGCGGTGTCCGTGATGGACTTGTCATACTGGGCGAGGGTCGCGTCGACATCGGCGTTCTTGTAGTTGAAGATGTTCAGCTTGCCCTGGTTTCCACGGCGGCTGTGGAAGAGCTGGTTGACATCTTCATAGAGCCCAAAGGACCACTTGCCGATCAGCATATCGTAGTCGGTGGCTTGGCCGGTGAGGACCTGGCGCTTCCATTCGTCCGCCGAGATCTTGAATTCCTGCCGGTCGAAGCCGATGGCGCCGAGCTGATTCCCCACCTGCGAGAGCAGGTCCGGTGCCTCGTTATTGAGCGGCGTGAGCATGCCGATCCGCAACGAGATCGGCGCGTCCTTGTAGTGCCAGCGGCCGCCGATCTGACTGAGACCAGCCTGCTCGAACAAGCCCTTGGCTTCAGCCTTGTTGGACCGATCAACCGTCGGAATCGAGCGATTGTAGTACGGGCTGCTCTGCACGAAGGGCCCCGAGATGAACTCGCAGGGGCTGTTCTCTTCTCCAGGCTTCACGCCGATCGTCAGCTCGCGAAGCTGGGTCCGATCGATCGCGACATTCATGCCCTTGCGCACGCGCTGATCCGCCAGGGCACCCTTGTTCGTGTTGACCGCGATGAACCACCAACTGCGCAGATCGTAGGACTTCAGCGCCACTTCATCGTTTGCGGAGAGGTCCGGCCGGTAGGGCGGCGGAACCGCGATGATGCCCTGCACGCCGTTGTTGATGATGGTCTTGACCTGGACCAGGGGGTCACCCGCGTCCTGGAGCTGAAGCTGGGCGATCTGAGGCGTGTGGTGGACGTTCGCGAAGGCGTCGAAGAGGGCGCCCCGCCGACCCCGCGAGCCCTTCATGGGACCGGTCCCGATGGGGCGATAGGAGAACTCGAGATCTGGCGAGATCGCCGTGCTGTCGAAGGAGTGTTCAGGTAGCACCGAGAAGCCGAGGCGTTCACGAGGGTTGTGGAACACCCGGTTGAAGGTGATCGTCGCCACCTGACTGCCAGCCGTGCTGCATCCGGTCAGGAACTGACGGTACTCCTCAGCCACCGGACTGGGTGTGCCGGGGTCGATCATCGCGTCGACCGTGAAACACAGGTCCTTGGAGCTCAGGGACTTGCCGTCATGCCACTTGATGCCCGGCACCAGCGTGATCTTCACGCCCTTTCCGCCGTTCACCAGTTCGTACTTCTCGATGAGACGGCTCTTGAGTTCGTTGGTGACCGCGTCGTGGAACCAGAGCCGATCGAAGACCAGCTCTTGCGAGCGATAGTCCACCATCGCCGAGGCGTAGAGCGGATTCATCGAGGTGGGGAGGCTCTCCTCGAAGTATGCAAGCGTCGAACCGGTGCCGAGCGCGGCCACGCCAAGTGCAACCGCACCATTGAGCACGGCGGCGAGGGAGGCGTCTCGAAGGGCCATGGATCGTTCTCCTCATTGAGAAGGTCTGGATGCCAGGATGCCAGAGCAGAGGGGTTCTGTGGTCGTAGACCTGTCAGTGAACCGGCGCGGCAGGGGCCGCGTTCCGGCTGGTACGGAGGTAGAGAGCGTCGAGCGAGTATCGTGCCGCCTCGATGGGCGGATAACGCCGTTCGAGGCGGTGGACGAGTTCCTGCGCGCGCAGGGCGTTGCGATTACCCGCATCCCAAGCGGCGACTGAGGCAAGGAAGACAGGGTCGGCGGCCGCGTCGGCTGATCGATCGAGGGCGTTGATTCGCAAGATCCCTGCGTCACGGAATTGCCCATTGCTGTCCGCCACGAGCATCGCCGCACGCAAGGCCGCCACGACCGAGATCTGGGCGAAAGGTCGAAAGAAGTCTTCCTCGCTGCCGGCGCGTGAGGTCATTGCGGCGACGATCTGCTGGCCGAGCCAGGCGGCCTGATCGACCATCTTGTCCGGGACCACCTGGCCGTCGATGATCGCGGGCGCCACCGAGGCCGCGAGTGGGCTCTGGCCCCGGTACTGTTCGACCGCTGCCACCCCGTTCACGCGGGCATCAGCAAGAAAGGCCAGGTCCGGCGGGGCGAGGACAAAGCTTGCGAAGAGCCACGAGTCACCCACTGAATCGGGGGCC
>JAADHA010000019.1 GCA_013152105.1 Oligoflexia bacterium
CGGTCTAATGACCGGGGCCGGGCTCGCTCTCTCGGCAGACACAGCGATGCCCACTCTTGACGCCGCAATGCCATATCTCGACATCTGTTTATCGTTCTGATAGGCTTGCCAGCGCTCCTCTGCCTTCACGCGCCCAAGCCACCCCCGCGGACCCCTCCCATGCCAGGTACTCCTCGCAAATGGGCCATGCTCATCGCCGTGGCGGCCATCGCCGGTCTGGTGTTTACCGGCACCTCGACCTTCGACTTCGCCCAGTACCTCGACCGCCAGGTCCACGGCCTGCACTGCTCCTTTCTGCCTGGGCTGGGCTCGGTTGACCTGACGGGCGCCTCGGGCTGCCACGTCACCCTGATGAGCCCCTACAGCTCGATCTTCCGCAAGGCGCTGTGGGGCGGCATCCCGATCTCGCTGGCGGGCATGGGAACCTTCGCCCTGGTCCTGTACCGCGCCCTGGACCTGGTGATCCGTCGCCGCGGCCGGGACCGTGCGGCGCTGATCTCGCTCTTCCTGTTGACCCTGGTGCCGCTCGGGACCTCGGTGGTCATGGGCACCATCGCCCTGCGGGTGCTGGACGCAGTCTGCAAGCTGTGCATCGGGACCTATATCGCCAGCGGGGTGGTCTCTCTGGGCGCGCTGTTCGCCCTGCTCAGCACCGGGCGGCGTCGAAATCCCTACGCCGACATTGACGACGACGACGAGGTTGACGACGAAGACGCGGCCGATGCCCCCCTGCCTGCCGCCGGTCGGATGGGGCCCGCCCTGGCCGTCCTGGTGGCTCAGCTCGGCGTGTTCACCCTGCTGCCGATGGGCGCCTGGGCGGCGATGGTGCCGGACCACGCGCGCTATATCGGTACCTGCGGCGAGCTGACCCACGCACGCGACTCCCACGGCGTCTTCCTGCCCATGGGTGGCAGCGGCACACCCGCGATCGAGGTGATGGACCCGCTCTGCCCCTCTTGCAAGGCCTTCGAGGAGCGCCTGAGCACCTCGGGTCAGGGCGCCCTGCTGGACCGCCAACTCGTGCTCTTCCCGCTGGACTCGACCTGCAACTGGATGGTGACCACCAGCTTGCACCCGGGCGCTTGCACGGTCAGCGAGGCCATGCTCTGCGCGGGTGAGGACGCGCCCCAGGTTCTGGCCTGGGCCTTCGACCACCAAGAGCAGATCCGCACCGAGACCGCCGCCGATCCCAAGGCCGCCGCTCGGCTGGTGTCGGCGGCCTTCCCCCAGGTCAAGCGCTGCATCGGCAAGCCCGCCGTGCGCACCAAGCTGAACCATGCCCTGCGTTGGGCGGTCAAGAACCGGCTTCCGGTCCTCACCCCACAGCTCTTCGTGGACGGGCAGCGAGTCT
This sequence comes from Oligoflexia bacterium, assembly GCA_013152105.1. Taxonomy (GTDB): domain Bacteria; phylum Myxococcota_A; class UBA796; order UBA796; family UBA2385; genus UBA2385. The sequence goes on from JAADHA010000019.1 coordinate 1,352, forward strand.
GTGACGCGGACACCGACCTGGGTCTGGACTACACCCTCGCCAAGATGCTGAACCCCTCGGACACCGCCCCGGACGCGCAGGGAGGGGCACGCTGATGTCGACGAACTCCCATCATCTCGCCGCCCTGGCCCTCGGCCTGGGCTGTGCCTTGCTCCCTGCTGGTCTGGCCACCGCCTGGATCAGCGCCGCCAAGAGTCGCCTGGCAGAGGCCGAGGCCAGCGGCGAAGACACCCCCATCGCCGCCACCGCCGCCGCCGCGGATGTCGGCTACTGCACGCCCGAGCTTCGCCGAGTGCTCCGGCGAGTGTTGACAAGCTGCGGCCTGGTGGGCGCCGACGGGTCCGCCGGTCGCGGTTGCCAGCCCGCTGACGCTGCCAGCGTGGCGACCCTGGCCGGGGACGACTTCAACAAGCTGTTCCTGCCCCTGGCCGACCGCGCTGCCATCATCCAGTTCGGCAAGAACCAGGCCGATCTGGAGCCCGAGGACATCGCCCTGGTTGACCAGGTATTCGCTGATCGCCGCGGCGCGAGCTGGTTTCTGGTCGTGTCCCGCAGCTCTCCCGAGGGCTCGGTCGCCCTCAACCGCAAGCTGTCCGAGGCCCGCGCCCGCGTCATCACCGACCACATCCACAGCACCTTCCCCGACCCCGAGCTGGACAAGCAGGTGGGCCTGCTCTGGCTTGGCGAGGAGTACGCCCAGTTGAGCACGGACTTCTGTTCGTGGAAGCGCAGCGGCAAAGCCGACGCCTGCTCGACCGATGACCTCAACCGGAGCGCCTTCCTGGCATGGATCGACTGTCGCTTGTGAGTACCCTGTTCCCTCTGCTCGGGCGCCTTCTGCTCGGGCCCCTTCTGCTCGGGCCCCTCGCCGCCTGTGACGGTGCTGGGTCCACCGCGGCCCAGCCCACCGCGGCCCCGCTCTCCCGAGTAGAGGCCGTCCCGGCGCCGCCCAAGGCCGCCGTGGATCTCGACGCCTTCTGCGAGGCTCGTCCCGCCGCAGACCAGGCCCCGACCTTCACCTGGCCCGAGCTGACCAGCCCCGCCCCGCCGACCACCGGCCACTGGACCTGGGTCAACGTCTGGGCCACCTGGTGCGGCCCCTGCCTGGCCGAGATGCCGATTATCGTCACCTGGCCCAAGAAGCTGGCCGCCAAGGGCGCGCCCGTCGAGCTGCGCCTGCTCTCAGTGGACACGGACGCGCCAGCTCTGGCCGCGTTCAGCAAGGGCCACCCCGATGTCCAGGGGACCCTGCAGATGGTCGACGGAGACGCTGCCACCGCCTGGGTTCGGGCCATGAAGCTCCACGTCAACCCGGTGCTGCCCCTGCACCTGCTGATCGACCCCCAGGGCCGCACCCGCTGCGTGCGATCGGGGGCCCTGGCGCCCGACGCGATCGACGCGATCGAGGCGATCGTGAAGACGCCCTCCTGAGCTCCCCCGAAGGGATCTCGCCCCCGTCCGTGGCATGCTCCGCCCATGAACGTCATCGAAGGACTGGCGCCACGAGAGCGCGCGCGCCTGCTCGCCGCCTCGGAGCGCATCCACCTGTCCCAAGGCCAGGTCCTGCTTCGTCACGGTGATCCGGGCGGTGACATCTACCTGTTGGAACATGGGACGCTGGAAGTCCTGGACACGCAGAGCAGCCCCGCGGTGGTGCTCGACATCCTGCCCGCGGGCAACCTGGTCGGCGAGATGGCCTTCCTGGACCAGCGGACTCGCACCGCGGACGTGCGCGCGGCCGAGGCCTGCGTGTGCCGGCACTGGGCTCGGGACCGCCTGCTCAAGCTGCTCGAGGATGACCCCTCGCTGGGCGCCAGCGTCTACCGGGTCCTGGCGGAGGTGGTCGTGGAACGGAGTCGCACCTGGTCGCACCTGGTCGCCTCGGGGGCCATCGGGGCCGCCCCCGCGCCTCGTTCGGCCGACGGTCTGGTTCACCGCCTGGCGGACCCGCTGCGCCGAGTCCTGATGAACGCCGAGCCGGGCTTTCGCAGTCAAGCGGTCCAGGCCGAGCGGCAGGTGCGCGCTGCCCTGGACCGACTGCAAGCCGACCTGGCCTGGGCCATGTCCGAGCACGGCGCGGACGGGCGTCGGGCCCTCGGCCTGGCCCTGGCCGACGAGCTGCACCCCTACCTGATCCGGTCCCACCTGGCCGAGTTCTGCATCGCGCCGCCCTCGAGCTTCACCGAAGAGCCCCTGGCCTTGGCGCACCTGCACCGGCAAGAGGCGGGCGGCGATGGCGAGCTGGGCGAGGTCATCGACGCCTGGCTGATGGAGCGTCCCACGGCCCGCGGCATCCGATCGCGCGCCTCGCAGGCGACAGAGACCTGCGAAGATCACGTCGGCCGACAGTCTCGGGTCGCGCTGTTCAACGCCTCGCGGTCCGTGCTGCTGCCCAGGCTGCTGCCGGTCCTGCTGAAGCGCCAGGCATCCTTGACCCTGCTCGAGAACGACCGAGCCTCGCTCGATCACGCGGTCAGCGTCGCCTTGGGGACCGGCTCAGACCAGCGTCCGACGGGGGCTCCATGTCTGCCAAAGGCGTGCCTTCGTCCCGTGCTCATGCCGCTGGTCGCGGCGCTTCTGGCCGGCCAGCGACCGGACATCCACGACCAGGATCTGGTCTTCATCGGGGGGATCCTCGACTACCTGCCCGACCGCACCGCGGCGCGCCTGGTGCGAACAGCGGCCTCGATGCTGGCACCTGGGGGCCACCTGGTGCTCACCGCCCTGTCCACGTCCGTCGATGCCCCGATCTTCCACTACCTGCTGGCCTGGCCCACCGTCCGCCGCCCCGCCAGCGCGCTGCTGGACCTGGTGAGCCGCAGCGGTTTGGCGGCGAAACTCATCGAACCGTCCATCGCGCCAGGCATGGTGGTGGTCGCCCGGCACAAGGCCCGCCTGCCGCACAGCGCCACTGACCATGTTCATTGCCGTGGGGGCATGTCGGACAGATCGCGACATCAGTGCAGCAATGATGTTGGAGATCTTCAACAAGCGCATAAAAAGGCCCATGAAGCCTTATTTCTCGAAGGGTGAAACCGTCGGATTTCTAACCTTCACGACTGGCTTCTCTGGAACAGTGACAGGCGATTGCACCTTCAACGATGCTGACGGAGTTGCACTACGGCTTGAATTCGAGCTCACCGTGGGCCCATCCCTGATCCTCAACGATTTCGGCCTTCTCTTCAATCGGGCGCAACTCGTCACCACCGAGTGAGGTCGGGCTTGCGGAGGCCGGGCTCGCGGAGGTCGGGCTCGCGGAGGCCGGCGAGACCTGGCGAGGACGAGAATGCCTGGGCATGAATGGGAACTACAGTGAAGCGAGAGCTTGCGGGAGGTCTTCGACGCCGATGGCTTCAGCGTGGTCGTCGATGACCCAACGGTCGCGCCCTGGGTGGACGACCCAGGCCTTCGCGATGTTGAGGTCAGCAATGGCGTTGTAGAACCCACGTTTGGGGCGAACCCGGTCGCCATACTTGACTTCGATGGCCGCGACTGCGTTCGCTCCGTCATGGAGTAGCAGATCAAGCTCGCCGCCCCCGTGCACGCCCCAGAAAGCAGGCTGGAGACCCGAAGGTAGAGAGTTGCATGCCTGCTCGATGACGTAGCCCTCGAAGGACTGCCCGAGCATGGGATGGCCTTGGAGCGCATCGAAGCTTGGGACTCGCAGGAGGGTGTGGAGGATCCCGGAGTCGCGGATGTACCCCTTGGGCTTCTTGACCAGCCGTTTCCCCAGGTTGGCGTGAAATGGACGCAGCTCGCGCACGAGAAAGGCGTCGATCAGATGATCGCGGTAGCTTGCGACAGTCTTGCCGCTGACTCCCAGGCTTGTGGCGAGTTGTTCAGCGTTCCAGATCTGCCCCTGGCGGTAGGCTAGCATCGAAATGCATCGGCTCAGCACCTGCGGCGACACCCGAACACCCTGAGCGGGAATCTCTCGTTCGATGTACGTGCGTGTGAACGAACTCAGCCATGTCCGACTGCTCTGGTCGTCGGGCGCAAGAAGCGATGGAGGAAAGCCCCCTCGCCACCAGTTGGTGCGCCACGGGACTTCAGGGGGGAGCTCCGAGAGCCCGACTGGAGGAAGCTCCATAATCGCGAGGCGTCCTGCCAGAGTCTCCGATGAGCGTTGCAGCAGGTGGGGTGAGGCGGAGCCAAGCAGGAGGAACCTGCCCGGTCGGCGCTCCATGTCGATCAGTGAGCGCAAAACCGGGAAGAGATCCGGCACGTTCTGGACTTCATCAAGCACAACGAGGCGGTCGGAGTGCTGTGCGAGGTAGGTCTCAGGATGGGCCAGCCGGTCCCGGTGACTCGGCAGCTCGAGATCGAGGTAGAGGGCATCTTCATGTGCTGCAAGCAGCATCTTGGCGAGCGTGGTCTTGCCGACCTGTCTGGGTCCAATCAGGGCGACAGCGGGAAACACCGCCAGATGATGTTGGATCGTGCGTCGAGCAGCGCGGTCGAGCATTGAAAACCTGTAACCTGCCTCCAGGATTTCAGCAAACGGCGCCAGAGATCCCATGCCCTGGGTGCGGGCGGCAAATGCGAAAGAATCGGAAGCACAGGGGTGGCCGCTCTTGTGACCGGGGCCCGGTACCAGATCGTGGACGGACCGCTCCGCCGGTGTATCCTTGGCGCGAGGAGGCCTGATGCGGATCCCAATTGTCATCGCCCTGTTCGCCCTCGGCTGCCAGACCGACAAGTCCGGCTCCGACACCTCCGGTTCCGAAGAGGCCGCCCCCCTGGACAACGACGGTGACGGCTACGACTCCGACGTCGACTGCAACGACTCCGACGCCAGCGTCAACCCCGGCGGGCTCGAGGTGTGCGACGGCATCGACAACGACTGTGACGGAGAGATCGACGAAGACGTCTCGACCACCTTCTACGCCGACGCCGACGGCGACAGCTACGGTGACCCCGACACGCCGGCCGAGGCCTGCTCGCTGCCCGCCGGCTACGTCTCGGCCGGCACCGACTGCAACGACGACGACGCCGAGGTGTACCCGGGCGCGGTCGAGGTCTGCAACGAGATCGACGACGACTGCGACGGAGACGTCGACGAAGACGTGACCGACACCTACCTGGCCGACGCAGATGGCGACGGGTTCGGCGACGCCGACGCGTGGGTCGACGCCTGCGAGGCACCGGAAGGCTACGTGGCCGACCCCGGCGACGACACCCTCATCGACTGCGACGACACCACCGACGCGGTGTGGCCTGGCGCCCCCGAGGTCTGTGACGAGCTCGACAACGACTGCGACGGAGAAGTCGACGAGGGGGTCACCACGATCTACTACGCCGATCTCGACGGCGACGGCTACGGAGACTCCGGCGTCACCTCCGAGGCCTGCG
>JAADHA010000087.1 GCA_013152105.1 Oligoflexia bacterium
GACGTTGGGGTCCTTGTGCATCTCCTGTTGAAACTGTGGGTCTCGCCACGCCGCCGCGTGGGTGGATGTCTTCCACTCTGCGTAGATCTGGGTGTGGCACATGCCGCAGTCCTTGGCGCGGTTGCCGGTCGTGCCGGGCAGGGGTGCACGGGGGGGCACGCGTGGGGACCACCACGGGCGATCAGCGATAGACGAGAGCGGCGTGTTCTGGGGGAGCTGGATGCGATGGCTGTCCATGTCAGCGCCCTGCGCCTGCCGCCCGAAGAGCAGGGCCAGACAGAGTGCAAGGCGCCCTGCTGTGCCGTCGAGGTGTTCGTTCAACGGGTGCCTGTAGAGCCTGTTGATCCTGCGCTGACCGCTTCGGTGCGCAGGGTGCCCATCAGCAGCGTGTCCGTCGGGAAAACCAGCTCGTTGGTACCGTCCTGGTCGAGGTCCGCTGCGTGTACGGGCCCTGTGATGGGCTCGGTGGTGAACCATGCAGACGGGGGGCCCAGCGCCCCGGTCAGGGTCGGGATCGCGGTGATCCTGCCACTGTCGGGGTCGGCGATGAGGATGTCGTTGAGCCCGTCGCGGTCGAGGTCGTCCACCGAGACGATGCCCGAGGCGTCCAAGTCGAAGTTGTCGCCCCAGCCCGACACGCTGACGCTGCTTCCACCGGTCACGAGCTCGTCGGTGCCGTCACCGTCCAGGTCCACGCCGAGGATCTGGCAGTCGGTCGTGTCGCAGCTATACAGTTCGTCGATCTGGTCTCCGTCGGTGTCGGCATAGTCGATATCGACCAGGTCACCGATGTCTTCCTCCCAGAGAATGCTGAAGTCGTAGGCGTAGACGACGACGTGGCCGTCCGTGGTGGCGAAGGCTGCCCGTCGGTTCTTCTTGGTCTCGGGGTAGCCGCACGCGACCAGGGTGCCGCTCACGCCGCCGCTGTTCATCACTTCCGGCACAAAGTCGTTGTCGGCGTTGATGTGAACGCGGTTGCCCATATTGGGCTGTTTCGCGCCCGCAGCGCTGTTGTCCACCGCGAAGTACCAGTCGGGGTCGCAGAAGGACATATCCAGGACGTCGCCGGTGCCGTCCAGTTCCAGTGTGCCGGCCACGGTGAACGTAGGTGTGCCCGCTTCGTCATGGTCTGCCAGCCACACCCGCACGGCGCCGCCCCCACCTTGGGTGACGACCCCGACGATGTCCTTGTCCCCGTCGCCGTCCAGATCGAGCAGCTCGACCGGTCCCCGGATTCCGTTCACGAGTTCTTGGAGGGCGGGGCTGCCGACGCTCCAAGAGCCGGTACCGCTGGACGCACCTTGGTGGAGCACCACGCCATCCTCGAAGACCGCCAGGTCGGCGATCCCGTCCCCGGTCAGGTCCCCGACCGAGATCGGGCCGGCATGGGCCAGGCCGTCCAGGTTCTCGACCACGAAACCCGAGACCGTGAAGTCGTAGCGGATCCGGTGCAGGATGCCGTCGTCCATCAGCAGCAGGTCCACAGCACCGTCCTGGTCGACATCGTAGACATCGGCGTCGATGGTGGCGTAGGCCTGCTCGTACTTGTCGTTGTCGACCAACACGTAGAAGATCACGCTCTGGGCGCCGCTTCCGGGCCCTGAGACGGCGATAATGTCCTTGACGCCGTCGCCGTTGAGGTCGGAAGGCGGAAGCAGCTTGCTGCCTGCCGGGAAGTCGTAGCGATCGAGCTGAGGAGGGCTGCTGCCGGTCCAGCGATCAGCGCTGTGTGTGTAGCGCTGTAGCCAACCGGTGACGCCGTCGAGGACGGTGACATCTGGGCGGCCGTCCGAGTCCTCATCGGCCGCCACCAGGTCCTCGATCGGGTAGTCCAGCTCGAGCGGAGAGGCTGCGGTGAAGCCCCAGATGCCGTCACCGTGGAGCAATTCGACGCGCGCGACGTCCTGGTCGGTCTGACCGACGATCACATCGGCGATCTGGTCGCCGTCCACATCGTCCACGCTGACACCGACGACCTGCATGTCCGGGCTCTGCCATCCCGCTCCCCAGGAATAGCCTCCGTCGGACCGGCCACGCAGCAGGATGACCTGTTGTTCGCCCCAGACGACCAGGTCGTGCACGCCGTCCGCATCGACATCCGCTCCGCGCACGCCCAAAATACTGAAGGGTGGGGCCAGCACCTGCCAGGGTACGGAACCGGCGGCGGCGGGCACCCACCACACGCTGTTCTCACCCACCAGGGCCAGGCCTCCGGTGCCGCGCGCCATCGCCTTGGCTTCACCCAGCTCGGCCGGTCGGGGCAGGACAGAGTCGAGTTGGAGGGTGGGCGCGTCGGCGCCCAGGGTCACGCCCGTCGCGGTCGCGCCGATCTCGGCTCCATCGGATGAGGCCACGACCCGCACCGTGAAGGCGCCCGTGTGGGTTGAGAGGACGTGAGCGACTCCGTGGCCTTCGGCGTCGAGCTGGATCGTGTCCTCTTCCAGGCTGAAGCCCTTGGTGTCGACCGCGAGCTGGACGGTGTTGCCGGTCTCGATGTTGCCCTGAACTGCGGCCCCGTAGCTGTTGACCAGCATGACCGGCATGTCGACAGTGCCAGCGCCAGCGCCGCCAGCCAGCTCGACGCGCTGGGGAGAGGGTTCGTCAATGGCTTCGAGCGCGGAGTTGGGCAGCGGCACTGTGGGTGTACAGCCGCCGAGGATGACGTTGAGGAGGGAGAGGGGCAGGATGGTCATGGGTCTCGCCGGCGGTCGACCGTGGGCGAGGACGCCGCGGGTTGTGCGTTCTCGCCAGGAGGGGTGTAGAGCGTAGCAGCCGTTCGCCTTCGGCGTCGCCTGAGGGCTGGGAAGGGCAGCAGCAAGAAGGGCAGCAGCAGCGCGCCTTGTCGATTGCAAGCGCCAGACCCCAGGCCGCCCGGAGGCGCGAGGCGAACACGACCCGCGCCCAGGCTTGAGTCCGGTCCCTGCCAGGTGTTCGTGTCTCGGAGGGTGTGGCCACGCAAGCGCTGCGCGGCCTCGATCGAGCTCAGGCCGGGCTCGGCGCTCATCAGCAGGGCGATCGTGGCGGCGACTGAGGGCGATGCCGCCGAGGTCCCGTAGAACCCGGCGGGGCCGTAGATGCTGGTCGTGACGCCGTCGGGACCCGCCAGATCCGGCTTGCTGTCGCCCCCGTTGGTCGGCCCCCGGCTGCTGTACGGCTCGGCAGGATTCGTCGCGTAGCCATCGGCGCGCACCGCTCCCACGGTGAGCACGGCGACGTTCGTGCCGGGGTCGGTGACCGAGCCCTCGGGGGTTGAGTGGTAGACTTGGCCGGTGCGGGCCATCACGTCGATGTCGACATCTGCGCTGCCGGCCACAAGGTCCAGCTCAAGGTAGGTCCAGCCGTCCTCTTCGGCCCACACCGAGACGCGCTCGATGGGTTGACAGCCCTCGCTTCCATCCTGGGTGGTTTCCGAGCGTCCGATGATCGTCCCGTCGGCCTTGTAGACGAAGGCGTCGATGTCTGTGTGCCCGCAGTTGTTGAAGTTGTTCCAGATCACCTGGATGCGGTGGCGGCCCTGCCCGAAGTAGATGGGCAGCGTGTCGCGGTCATCGAAGAACTGGTGGCGGCCGTCCCCGTTGTCGTCGCGGAAGGGGCCCGCCCAGTGTTGTTCGGCGTAGTTCCCGGCGCTGGTGACCATCAAGACGCCGCCCGCCGTCAGGCGATCCATCAGCGCGTTGACTGGCCCCGTGCCGTCGTAGAAGCTGGTGTTGAAGAAGGACATCGACATCGTGACGATGTCGATGCCCTCGCGGATCGCCCAGTCGACCGCGTTCTCCAGGGCGGTCACGCTGCTGACCTTCACCAGGTGCAGCTCCACACCGGGCGCCAGGTCACGGACCAGTTGAGCGCAGGCCACACCGTGGCTGCCGATCTCCCAGGAGTAGAGCGGGCGCAGATCGTCGAAGCTGGGATCGCAGCTTGGGTGCGCCGTGCAGTCGTGGGTGGTGACCGCTCCCAGTTCGTTCGGGATCAGGCTGGCACCGGTCCACTGGACATCGAAGATAGCGACCTTGACGGGGTCTCCGCCCCTGCTCCCGTCGATGCCGGCCTGCTGCCAGGCTGTGACACCCAGCGCGTCCGCGGCGTCCCAGGCCGACCAGTCGCCGAAGCCCTCGAACTCGGAGGACTCTTCTCCGCCGTCGACATAGGCGACCTCTTCGGTCCGCCACGGTCCCGACGCGGGTGGGGCCAACAGCACGCTGGCGGTGGCGCTGGTGGTGATGGCTCCGGGCAGGTCGGGCACATCGACATGCACCAGGTCCCAGCGGTCGATGTCCGCGGTTGGGACCACGGTTGAGGCCACGGTCGGGGCCGCGGGCGTCGCGGCGGCTGCCACCGCCTGGCAGGTCAGCAGCGTGATGAGTGGAAGCGACATGGCGCCCATCGTAGCCCGGACGCCATGAGTTGCCCGCGCGCTGCGCCTGACGGGAAGCGGCCGACGGGGATAGGGGCCCACGATGACTGTGTCCTCTGCTGTGCCCCTCTCCATGCCCACCCAGGACGAGTCTCCCTATCGGCTGCGCTTGCAGCATGAAGGCATGCTCTCGCTGCGGGCGCAGTGCGCGGGTAGAAGCCTTCGTTTCGACCCACGCTATCCGCCCACAGATGACGACATCGTCGTCTTGACCTGGGCCTGGCCTGAACACCTGCACGCTAGCGCTGCCGCGTTCGCTGCGGGTTGTTGTCCTCACGTCCTGGCACCGCCGCCGGTCCTGGACTGGCTCGCGACCCATGGGGCACCGGCTGCCTGCCTTCACGCCGAGTCCCTGACCATCAACGGGATCGGCCTTCGCCTTCAGACCTACGCGCCGATCGCCTGGGCGACGCCGGATGAAGCCTTGCGCAAGGCGCGCAGCGCGATCACGCGGCCTGACCGGGCCTTGCGGCGCTTGCGACTCAAGCAAGGCCTGCCCACCAGCCAACCACAGATCGTGCTGGTCGATCTGCCAGACGGCGGGCGCCTGGCCCACCTCAACCTCAGCCTCCACCAGAACACGCCGCAGGACTGGCTTGCCAGGCTTCTGCCACAGCTTCAGGGTGTCGACTGGGTCCTGCTGGGGGCCGACTACGGTGAACAGCCCGCGATCGAACGGATCCTACCGACCTTGGATGTAGGCCGGATCATGCTGGTCGACCTCCTCAGCCAGGTTCGCGCCGCGCTGGGCATGCCGACCGAATTGCTCACGCCGCTCTGTGACCGCCTCCGTGCCCAGGGCCTCGACGCCTACGTCTTTCCCTCCAACGTGAGCCTCCGCTTCGAAAGCTGATCTGTCGCCGTGGGCTCGCGGCCTCGCTCCTCCATGCAATCACTCTTCAAGCGCAGCCGAATGATAGGCTGCCAACCCCTCGCACCCTCCTGCTCGGAGCATGAACCATGGGACTCTGGGATTCGATCAAGAAGACCGCAACGGACCACGCCAAGGCGCAGTTCCTCGATGTCATCGATTGGCTGGACGATACGCGCGACACCATCGTCTACCGCTTCCCGATCTTCAACCAGGCCATCCAGGACGGTGGCAAGCTGGTGGTCCGCGAGGGCCAAGCCGCGGTCTTCGTCAGCGAAGGCAAGATGTCCGATGTCTTCCAGCCGGGCACGTACGAACTCTCCACGCGGACCAAGGCGATCTCAGGCTTTTTTCAGACCATCAAGTACGCGCTGAACTACCCCTACAAGGGTGACATCTACTTTGTGAACACGCGCCAGTTCACCGATCAGAAGTGGGGCACGCCCAACCCCATCATGATGCACGACAAAGAGATCGGGCCGGTTCGCATCCGTGCCTTCGGCGTCTACGCCTACCGTATCGGTGACCCGGCCGTCTTCATCCGCGAGATCGTGGGCACGACCGGGCTCTTCACGACCGCCGAGATCAACGGCCAACTCAAGCGCAAGCTGGTGAGTGGCTTCGCCGACACCCTGGGCGAAAGCGAGATCCCGGTGCTGCGCGTGGTCGCCAGCTACATGGACCTGGCCGATGCCCTGCGCGAGCGGCTCTCAGATTGGTTCCTTCAAAGCTACGGGATCACGCTGACGGACTTCGTGATCGAGAACGTCAGCCTGCCCGCTGAGGTCGAGAAGATGCTGGACAAGCGGTCCAGCATGGGCTTGCTGGGGGATATGGGCAAGTACACGCAGTTCCAGACTGCCGAAGCCATTGGCAAGATGGCGGACCGCCCCGGCGGTGGAAACGCCTTTATGGACGCCGGCATGGGCTTGGCCATGGGCAATGTGATGGGTGGCGCCGTGGCTGGCAGCGCGGTTCGTGGCGCACCCATGGGTCCCGCGGCCGTGCCCCCGCCACCGCCGGGTGGTGGACGGCTGCACTACAACGGCCCGACGGGACAGGCCCAACTCACGCCACAAGAGATCGCGCAGCGCGTGGCCGCGAACCGGGGTGGCTCGCACATGGTGTGGGCGCCAGGCTGGCCGGGCTGGAAGCCCTGGGCCGACGTTCCCCAGGTCGCGAAGCTGGTGCCGCCGCCCGCGGCCGCTCCTCCCCCCCTGCCGGGTGCGGGTGTAAAGCTCCACTACAGCGGGGCAGACGGGGGCAATGTCGAGCTGACCGTGGCCGAGGTCGCCAAGCGCCTGGCCGCCGACCCTGCCGGTCGCCACCTGGTGTGGAAGACGGGCATGAGCGGCTGGAAGCCTGCAAAGGACCTGCCCAAAGTGGCGAAAGCCATCGCAGCGTTTGC
>JAADHA010000277.1 GCA_013152105.1 Oligoflexia bacterium
CTGGTCGAGCTGAGCAAGCTGGTGGCGACCCTGGCCTACTTCAGCCATCCGGCAGTGCAGGACCGGGTCAGGGGGCGCGCTTGAGTCACCTGGACGGCCAGCAGATCGGGGCGGCCTTCACCCGCGACACCGACGTGGTGGTCGTGGGCAGTGGCCCGGCGGGCTCAGCGGCTGCTCGCGAGCTGGCCAGGGCCGGGCTCTCGGTGCTCGTGGTCGAGGCCGGGCCCCGGGTGGCACCGGACGCCTTCCCAGAGTCGGCCTTCCACGCGATGGCCGATCTCTATCGGGACATGAGCGCCTCGGTTCTGCTGGGACGTGCCCCGATCCCCTTTGTGCAAGGTCGAATGGTCGGGGGCAGCTCGCCCATCAACGGTGCGATCTGCTGGCGCCTGCCTCGGGATGTCTGGTCGGCCTGGACCCAGGCGGACCCGGCCCTGGGCGATGCCTTGCCCTGGGAACAGATCGAGTCGACGACCGACTGGATCTTGAAGCGACTGTCGGTGGTGCCGACCGACACCGCGGTCGCGGGCGCCAAGGACCGGCTGATGGCGACAGGGGCAGATGCGCTGGGGCTGGAGCACCGTCCCATCGCGCGCAATGTGCGCGGCTGTCAGGGCTTGGGACGCTGCATGCAGGGGTGCCCCGAGGGCCACAAGGAGTCCGTGGATCGAACGCTGTTGGACGATGCCGAGAAGGCAGGCGCCACCGTGCTGAGCAGCGTCGAGGCGACCGGGATCGAGACGCGAGCAGGGCGCGCGGTCGGGCTGAGGGGGCGAGCGGCGGGCGGCGGGCAGGTGCGCATCGGTGCCAAGCGGGTGGTCCTGGCCGCCAGCGCCGTCCAGAGCCCCGCCTTGCTCATTCGGAGCGGCCTGGGTCGACGCCCAGTGGGGCGCGCCTTTCAGTGTCACCCTGGCGTCTCCATGGCCGGTCGCTTCCCGGAACCCGTGCGAATGTGGGAGGGCGCCACCCAGGGCCACGAGGTCATCGGCCTGCGTCGCGAGGGGCTCAAGTTCGAGACCCTGGGCTTCGGGCTGGCCATCCTGGCGGCGCGCCTGCCCGGGGTGGGCCGCGCCCTGGCCGCGGGCATCGCCGATCTGGACCACCACATCGACTGGGGGGTGGCGGTCAAGGCCCAGGCCCACGGTCGGGTGCGGGTGCTGGGCGGCCACACCATCGTGAGCTGGCAGCCAAGCGCACAGGACATTCACCAGCTTCGACGCGGGCTTCGGGTGATGGGCGAGATGATGCTGGCGGCGGGCGCCGACCACGTGATGCCGGGGGTTCGGGGTGTGCCCTCGGCGACCTCTGCGCGGGCCGATCTTCTGCGGCTCGAAACAGATGGCCCCCGCCGGGCAGGTGCCTTCAACGTCGTGGTCACCCATATGTTCGGAACCTGTCGTATGGGCAGCGATCCCAGCGTGTGTGTGGTCCGCCCGGACTTCCGTCATCACGGCATTGACGGCCTCTACCTTGCCGACTCCAGCGTCTTTCCCACCAACACCGGCGTCAACCCCCAGATCGCGATCATGAGCCTGGCCACCCTGTGTGCTCGCCGGGTCCTCGAGTCCCTGTAGCCACGGATTCTCCATGCCCACTCCTCTCCAACTCCAAGACCTGATCGAGATGTCACAGTCCGAGCGATTCGACATCATGCACAGTGCCCATCCACTCGACCTCGACACTCTGGCCGACACGTCCTACACCGGCGTCGATCTGTCCATGCCGCCCCTCTTTCACCGTCTCTTCTGGAGGTCCTTTCGCAAAACCTTCCACCGGGACCCAGCCACCGGGCGCCTGCGCGGGTGGAATGTGAAGGTTGAACAGACGGGCTGGGAGCAGCCACCCGAGCCCCGCCGGGACGCGCAAGGCCAAGCCCTGACCTTCGGTCACTACGAAGTGCGCTCGGCCAGCGGGCTGCGCTTTCCGAGAGGGTGGCAGGGCGCCCACTGCCTGGACTACCGCGCTGGAGGAAACCGGTGGACGGACTTCCCGGCCCGCAACGGTCTCTGCCCCCTGGTCAGCGTCAATCCGGGCGACTGCGAGCTGCTGCTGGGATGGGAGGTCTTCGCCTTCGGCAGCCTTCGGGTGCCGATCAACGACCTGTGGGTGCTCCGCCGCGAAGGGCCCCTGGACCCCACCGAGATCGTGCCTCGCCCGGACCAGAAGTCCGTACCGAAACAGCCGGGGTCGCCAGCGTGAACGCGGTCTCCAGTTCGCACAGCACGCTCACCCGTCGCCGACGGCTGGTGACCCTGTTCCTGGCCTACGTGGTGGTCGCGACGATCTACGCGACCGTCGGCCGCTCCACGAGCGCGGGCGTGCCGCACGCCGTGCCGACCCTCCTCGACCGGCTGGTGCCCTTCGACCCGCCCTGGGTGCTGATCTACGCCCTGGTCTTCCTCCAGGCCATCGCACCGGCCTCGACCGTGTCCGACCGTCGTGTGCTCGACCGCACGGTCCTGGGCTACTTCTCGCTGTACGCCCTGGCGGTACCGGTCTGGCTCTCCTACCCGGTCGCCGTTCCCCGCCCACCGATCCAGATCGTCGATGTCTGGACCTACGGCGTGGCCCTGACGCGCTTCATCGACCCGCCCACCAACTGCCTGCCCTCGATGCACGTCGCCCTGGCCACCTTCGCCGCCCTGGTGGTCTTTCGCCATGACCGCCTGGTCGGCTGGCTGCTGGCACTCACCGCCATCCTCATCTGGTACGCGACGGTGGCGGTCCATCAACACTGGGCCGTCGATGGGCTGGTCGCGGCCCTGATGGCGCTGCTTGTCGACCGCCTGATCTTTGGCCTGCGCCCGCTGCCTGCCGACGCCTTCACGCCCATCTCGCGCAGATGGCATCTGGTCTGGGTGCTGGCCTATGTCGCCGCCGTGCTGGTGCTGATGTCAGGCTGGTGGCTGGGGTGGATGCCACTGGACCGCCTGACCGGTGGCGCGCTGAGTCCCTGAGCTTCGCCGGACAGGGGGTCCAGCGTGTGCCAGGATGAGGCTCTCCCGAGGCCGCCGTGACCCTGCTCAACACCATGCTCCTGGTCCTGCTGACCGGTTGCACACACGGCTCCTTCGGTGGGCCAGGGGGTCCCGAAGCGGGTAGGCCAGCGGGCACCTCTCCGACCGAGACCACTTCGGGCCTCGCCACCGCCGACAGTGGCGACCCGGGTTCCACGGCTAGCGTCAGCGCGGACGGGGGCGCTGATGGCGGCGGCACGGATGGCGGCGGCGCCGATGGCGGCGGCACTGACACGGCCGAACAGGTGCCCGGGCTGGACGACGCCAGTGATCTCATCTTCGTCCAGGATCAGGTCCACGACCTCACCCTGCACCTGGATGACACATCCTGGCGTAATCTGACCGCCCACGGCCGCACCTGGGTCCAGGCTGACCTTGTCTACAAGGACCGGAGCTGGATGGTGGGCCTGCGTCTCAAGGGCAACACATCCTACGACGATCTGGGGGGCAAGCCCGCCCTGAAGGTAGACGTGAACCGGTACGTGGACGGTCAGGATTTCTACGGCATGCCCGGCTTCTATCTTCAAAACATGAGGTGGGATCCCTCGTCCATGCACGAATTCCTGGGCTATGGCTTCTTCGTCTCCGTCTCGGTTCCCGCGGCGCGGGCCGCATACGCGCACCTCACGATCAACGATCAGGACTACGGTCTGTACCTGATCCTGGAGAAACAGAACGGGCCGTTCATGCGGCGCTGGTTCGATGATGACAGTGGATCGATCTACGAGGCGGGCTCCTTCAACTACGGCTGCGACCTCGACGATGGCCCAGCGACCAACCCCTGCGACTGTTTCGAGCTGGACCACCTCGGGGACGCGGACTCGCGGGCCGATCTGGCCGGACTGTGTCGCACTGCCACCAACCTGGATGGCGGCTGGTACGCCGCCATGGACACCGTGCTAGACATGAATCTCTTCGTACACGCCATGGCCGCCGAGATGGTGGTGTCGCATTACGACAATTACGGCTGGAACATCAACAACTACCGGATCGCCCACATACCCACCACGGGGCGCTGGGTGTTTACGCCCTGGTCGGTGGACCTGGCCTTCGGATGGTATCCGTGGATGGCCGATCCCCACTGTGGAACCTACGGTGTCAGCCCGACAGAGTATGACGGGGGTTACCTGGTTCGTCGCTGTTGGCGGGACGCCACATGTACCGCCAAGCTCAAGCGGGCCCTGGTCGATCAGGCCGATGCCTTCGATGACGCTGACATGGTGAGCAAAATCAACGCCGCGCGGGCCCTGATCTCCCCGCTGGTCGACGCCGACACGCGTCGGATCTACTCGACCGCCGTCTTTGAGCGAGAGGTCGACTGCATGCGAAGCTTCTCAGAAGGACGAGGGGACGTGATCCGGACCTGGGTACGCGAACACCCCTGAGGCGGGTCGCGCCCACGGATCAGGGTGCTGCTGCTTTCGTGAAGCTCATGATTGGGCCCTGAAGCTGCTCAGCCTTGCAGCCCCAGCCGCTCGATGTGCCGGTACAGGGTCGCCAGGTGAACGCCCAGCGCCTCGGCCGCGGCGTTCTTGTCGCCCTCGAACTGCGCCAGGACCGCGGCGATGTGTCGTCGCTCGAAGCGTGACACGGCGTCCTTGAGCTTGAGCGTGTCGGTGAGCGCGCCCTCTCGCAGCTCGACCGGCAACAGATCGGGGCCGATCCAGGGTTCATCGGCCAGCAGCACGGCGCGCTCGATGACGTTGGAGAGCTCGCGCACGTTGCCCGGCCAACGCCACCGTTCCAGCATCTGCAAGGCTTCCTGGGTGAGCTGCGGGGTGGGGATGCCCATGGTCTTGCTGTGCAGTCGCAGGAAGTGAGTGGCGAGGGGAGCCATGTCCTCGTGACGCTGCCGCAGGGGCGGCAGGCTGATCCGAAGCACGTCCAGGCGGAAGAGCAGGTCCTCGCGGAACTCACCCGAGCTGACCAGGTCCCGTAGCGATCGGTTGCTGGCGCAGACCAGGCGGAAGTCGACGGCGACCGCCCGGTCGCTGCCCAGGGGCTGGACCTCGCGGCTCTCCAGGACGCGCAGCAGCTTGACCTGGACGGCCGAGGGCAGCTCGCCGACCTCGTCCAGGAAGACCGTGCCGCCGCGCGCCGCCCGGAAGACGCCCTCGCGGCTGCGCTCGGCGCCGGTGTAGGCGCCGCGTTCGTGGCCGAAGAGGGCCGCGTCGACCAGCTCGGCGGGCTGGGCGGCCAGGTTGATGGCGACGCAATCCTTGTCGGCCCAGGGCGACTGTTCGTGCAGGGCGCGGGCCACCAGCTCTTTTCCGGTACCGCTCTCACCCTCGATGAGCACGGTGCTGCGCGAGCCGGCGGCCTTGCCCACCAGCCGCAGGACCGGCGCCATCGCGGCGGAGAGGGCGATCATGCCCGCCGGGTCGTAGCGCTGGTGCAGCTCCTGGCGCAGGCGACGGACCCGCTCTTCCAGCACGCGGTGCTCCAGCACCCGCTCGGCCTTGCGGGCCAGCTCGTCCAGAGACAAGGGCTTGAGCAGGTAGTCCTGGGCCCCCAAGCGCAGGGCCTCGACCGCGGTGTCAACGGTGGCGTGGGCGGTGATGACGATGACCAGGGTTTCGGGGAAGCGCTCACTGACGACCCGCAGCAGCTCCACGCCGCCCATCCCAGGCATGCGCAGGTCCGTGATGATCAGGCCGACGGACTGGGCCTCGAGCACCTCGATCGCGGACTCTCCCGAGCTGACCCCGATGGCGTCATGCCCCCGAGTCGTGAGGTACCGCACCGCGTTCTTCCGCAACACGGTCTCGTCGTCAACCACCAGGATGCGCTCACTCACTCTTCACCTCCAGGGCCAGGACCCAAGGCCGCCTGGGCCGCGGGCAGGATGACGACGAAACGGGTGCCGCCGCCTAAAAGGGTGTGCAGCTCGATGTGACCGCCCTGGCCACGCACGATCTGCTCGCTCACGAAGAGACCCAGGCCGGTCCCGACGCCGGGGGCCTTGGTCGTGTAGAAGGGATCGAAGACGTGACGAGCCACCTCTTCGGTCATCCCAGGACCATCGTCGGAGACCTCGATGGCGACGGCGTCGGGGCCGATGGCCTTGGTCGAGAAGGACAGCTTGCCCTGCCCTCCCAGCGCGTCGAGGGCGTTGATACCCAGGTTGACCAGGACCTGGATGATGCGGTCCTGGCTGACCCGGATGCGCGGCAGATCCGCGCCGAGATCAACGCTCAGGTGGACGCTCAGGTCGACGCCGCGTGCGCGCTTGTCATGCTTGAGCAGGCGCACGGCGTGTCTCACGATGTCCCCGGCGTCCACGTCGTCCTGCTCGTGCCGTGACCGTCGGCCGAAGTCGGCCAGCTCGCGCAGCAGATCGGACATGCGCCGCACCTGCTCGCGCAGCACCGGCACGGAGTCGCGCGCCTGCTCGGGATCCCAGCACAGCTCGAGCAGCTCCAGCTCGGAGGACATGCTGGCGAGGGGGTTGCCGATCTCGTGGGCGAGCCCGGCCGAGAGCATTCCCAGCGCGGCGAGCTTCTCTTGGTGTACCAGGCGGGTCTGCATGCGGCGCAGCTCGGTCACGTCCCGAGCCAAGCAGATCACCGCGCTGAAGGTGCCGTCCGCGCCGGGAACGGGGTAGCTCTGGACATCAAGGATCTCGTCCTGAGCGGTGGCCTGGTCCTGGCATGGGCGGGCGCAGACCCATCCGCGTTGCGCGGGCGGCCTTCGTCCAGGACGGCATCGGTGGGACAGCTCACCTGGTCGGGGTCGGCGCCCAGGCGCGGAACCAGCGCGTCCCAGGACAGGCCCACGATGTCATCGCCCCAAGCAGCCCGCGCGGCGTTGTTGGCCCGCACCACGACCCGTTCCAGGGACAGCACCAGGATGCGCTCGTGCATGGTGTCGATGAGCTGATCCGAGAAGTCGCGGGCCGCCGCCAGTTCGCGAGTCCGACGGGCCACCCGGTCGTCCAGCTCTCGGTAGGAGTCGGCCAAGGCCAGACTCATCCGGTTGAACTGCCGAGCCAGGTCGGCGACCTCGTCCGCACCCTCGATGAGGACGGTCTGTCCGGGGCGGCCACCCGCCATGCCCTGGGCGGCCGCGGCGACGCGGTTGAGAGGGCGCACCAGGGACCGCGATGCGACGAAGGCGAAGATGGTCACGACCCCACCGAAGGCGAGGGCGTACAGCCCGGCCCGGCGCAACATGGGCTGAAGCGAGGCGGTCGCGACGTCATCAGGGATCTCGACCCAGATCCCCCAGGGCAGGGTCTTGGCCGGCGCGTAGGCGGCGTAGCGCACGCCGTGTTTGTCTCGAATCCGTCCGCTCCAGATCACCCCGCGCTCGGCGACGGTGGCTGGGAGTCCGCCCAGGAATTGACCGCGCCCGACATGGTGTTCGGCCTCGTCGTAGGCGTGACAGACGACATCGCCGTTTCGATCGACGATATAGGGCGTCGCCCCGGCAACGCTGCGCGCCCGCTCGGCCAGCATATCCTGGTGCAGGGTGAAGCTGACCAGAGCGCACAAGGCACCATTGGTGCCCTCGGGCGCGGTCGCGATGACGACCTGGTGCGTGTGGTCATCGCCGCCGTGGGTCATGACGCGGGTGGGATCCGCGATCAGGCTGGTGCAGGCTTGTCGCACCCAGGGGTCGATCTTGTCGGGGCGGGGACTGGATGCGATGAGGCTTCCGTCAAAATCCATCAGGAGCAGGGCTTCGAGGGGCGGCGTCTGCGCTACCGCCTTGTCCAACATGCCCTCGGTCTCGCTGCTGTCATTTCCCAGCGGGAGGGCGTCCAGGATCGAGCGCTGCTGGGCCAGGAAGGCGTCTAGATCGGTGGCCCACAGCCGCACCTTCTGTTCCGTGTCCTGGGCCAGGTATTCCTCGATGACGCCGCGGGCCTGGACCCACGCGGCGCTGCCCATCACCGCCATGGGCACGAAGGTGACCGCGAGAAAAGCGACCAGGATCCGCCAGCCCAGCCGGCCCATGCCGGGGATGCGGCGACGGCCGGGTGGCGACGTTGGCGAGGAAGGGTTCAGCGTCGGTCCGGTCGTGTGCTGGTGGTGGGAGATCCGTAATAGCAAGGACCGTGCCCGGGACGGATGCTCGTTGTCCCGGCCGGATGGGCCGCGTGTGCTCTCGCAGCTACGAATGGGATTCGCAACCCTGCGAGAGTAGCGATGCCTGGGCACGGGCGAGCCGCGCGCCTCGACCCGTACTATGGCTCCCCAAAGCGGAACATCTCGAGACAGATTGTCGCGGACTGGACAGATGGCATGGCTCTTGCTTAAGCGGCATGCTCCTGGAGGTGCATGTGCACGACATCTCGCGAACCAGCCGCCACGCAGCAGCCCTGCTGATGGTGCTCCTGGGCATGGGCGGGCCGCTCTCGCCCCTCGCCCATGCCGCCAATGGCGCCGAAGCTGGCGCTGCGACGGCCCTCATCGCATCGGCGGCGGTCACTCCGACGGCCCTGGCGGACGAGGCGGTCGCCGCCAACCCCAGCCTGGTCTCCCAGCAGGCGATGGCCGACCAGCTCCACGAGCTTGCCGCCGTCGCGGGTGCCTGGCCCGACCCCGTCGCCGCGATCGAGTACTCCAATGTGCCGCTGGACACATGGTCGATCTCCGACCACCCCATGGCCGGAATCCAGCTTCGCTTGCAGCAGACCCTGCACCCGCCTGGCTGGAGCCGCCAGCAGCGGGAAGTGGGCGAACTGCGGGCGACGGTCGCCGAGGCGATGGTCGACGAGAGCGCGGTCGCCTTGCGCGCCGCCGTTGAGCAGACCTGGTGGGGGCTGGTGCAGACCCGCCTGCTGCGCCAGGTGACCGTGGACCACATCGCTCGCACCGATGAACTGCTCGCCGCAGTGCGGTCCCGCTACCAAGTCGGCCAGGCCGGCCAGTCGGCTGTGCTCCGGCTTACCGTCCTGCGGGATCGCCTGACCGATGACCTGGGCGACTACACCCGCCGCGATGCCGAATTGGTCGCGGCCCTCGACGACGCCCTGGCCCGTGACCGCGCAAGTGCTGCCACGCCCAGCGTCTACGACACGCCGAGCGTCCTGGCCCCTCTGCCGCCACCCGCCGACGCGGAC